>JAOARS010000155.1 GCA_025210415.1 Marinifilum sp.
GCAAGAATTTGCGAAAAAAATGTCGTAACTTGTATGTTCTTCCGGAATAATTTATACTTTTGCACGGAATTTTATATATAATGTCTAATTTATTAGTAAATCAGTAGTTTAACACATGGTTGAAGAAAACAAAAAAGTTGACAATTCTGCACCAGACGCAGAATTTGATTGGGATGCTTTCACTAACGACGAAGGTTTCGCAGGTGAAAAGAGAACCGAATTAGAAGCAATGTATGATAAAACTTTATCAACAGTTGCTGAAAAAGAAGTAATTGACGGTACAGTTATTTCTTTAAACAAAAGAGAAGTTGTAATCAATATTGGTTACAAATCAGATGGTATTGTAAGCTTGAACGAATTCCGTTACAATCCGGAATTAACAGTTGGTGATTCTGTTGAAGTTTACGTTGAGTCTCAGGAAGACAAAAAAGGACAGTTAGTTCTTTCACACAAAAAAGCTCGCGCTTTACGTTCATGGGATAGAGTTAATTCTGCTCTTGAAAATGACGAAATTATCAAAGGTTACATCAAGTGTCGTACAAAAGGTGGTATGATCGTTGACGTATTCGGAATCGAGGCATTCTTGCCAGGTTCACAGATCGACGTTAAGCCAATTCGCGATTACGATGTATACGTTGGTAAAACTATGGAATTCAAGGTTGTTAAAATCAACCACGAATTCAAAAACGTTGTTGTTTCTCACAAAGCTCTTATCGAAGCTGAATTGGAACAACAGAAGAAAGAAATTATTGCTAAGCTTGAAAAAGGTCAGGTTCTTGAAGGAACTGTTAAGAACATCACTTCGTACGGTGTATTCATCGACTTGGGTGGAGTTGACGGTTTGATTCACATTACAGACCTATCTTGGGGTAGAGTAACTCACCCAAGCGAAATTGTTGAGTTGGATCAGAAATTGAACGTTGTAATCCTTGACTTCGATGACGATAAGAAGCGTATCGCTCTAGGTCTTAAGCAACTTACTCCACATCCATGGGATGCTCTTGATGCAGAGTTGAAAGTAGGGGATACTGTTAAAGGTAAGGTAGTTGTAATGGCTGATTACGGTGCATTCGATGAGATCGCTACTGGTGTTGAAGGTTTGATTCACGTTTCTGAAATGTCTTGGTCACAGCACCTAAGATCTGCTCAGGATTTCATGAAAGTTGGAGACGAGGTAGAAGCTCAAATCTTAACTTTGGATCGCGAAGAGAGAAAAATGTCTCTTGGTATCAAGCAATTGAAAGCTGATCCATGGGCTGAGATTGACACTAAATATGCTGTTAACTCTAAGCACACTGCTAAAGTTCGTAACTTCACTAACTTTGGAGTATTTGTTGAAATCGAAGAAGGTGTTGACGGATTGATCCACATCTCAGATTTATCTTGGACTAAGAAAGTGAAGCACCCAGCTGAATTCACTCAAATTGGTGCTGAAATCGAAGTTAAAGTTCTTGAAATCGACAAGGACAACAGAAGATTGAGCTTAGGTCACAAGCAATTGGAAGAAAATCCATGGGATGTATTCGAAACAATCTTTACAACTGATTCTATCCACGAAGGTACTATCGTAGAAGTATTCGAAAAAGGAGCTGTTATCGCTCTTCCTTACGGTGTTGAAGGATTCGCTACTCCACGTCACTTGGTGAAAGAAGATGGTGTTCAAGCTAAAGTTGATGAGAAATTACAATTTAAAGTAATTGAATTCTCAAAAGCTGCTAAGAGAATTATCCTTTCACACTCAAGAACTTTCGAAGATGTGAAGAAAGCTGAAGAGACTGCTGCGAAGAAAGAAGCTGCTAAATCAACGAAAAAAGGTGTTAAAAAGGTGAAAGATTCACTAGAAAAGACTACCTTAGGTGATATATCAGAATTAGCTGCTCTTAAATCGCAACTAGAAGGCGGTAAAGATGCTGAAAAATAAAATAAAAATTAGGTAACTATGGACTTCAAGATTGACAAGAAAGATGGATACACTTTAGTGCAGGTACTGAAAGACAAATTGGATACTCATATTGCTCCTGCTTTAAAATCAGAATTGGTTTTAATCTCAGGTAATGGTGAGAAAAATATCCTTTTAGATTTAACTCCATGTACATATTGTGATTCCTCTGGCCTTAGTGCAATTCTTGTTGCGAATAGGTTGTGTAAAAATGCCAATGGAATATTTGTTCTATATGGCTTGCAGCCTGCTGTTGAAAGATTGGTTTCTATTTCGCAGTTGGATTCGGTTCTAAATATTGCTTACAATATGGACGAGGCGCTATCTACTATGAAAGCTCAAATTGAATTAAATAAGTAATTCGTGAAATTTGAGGTAACTATTCTAGGCAGTAACTCTGCTTTACCAACTACCAAAAGATATCCAACCGCTCAAGTGCTCAATGTGCTTGAGCGGTTCTTTTTAATTGATTGTGGTGAAGGTACGCAGATACAGATGAAGCGATTCAGAGTTCCGATGAGTCGTATCAACCATATCTTTATCTCACACACCCACGGCGATCATATCTTTGGCTTAATAGGATTACTTTCTACTTATGCTCTTCAGGGGCGAAAATCCGATTTGCACATTTACTCTCATAGCAAACTTGAAAAGCTTATTACTTTTCAGTTGGAGCTTTTGGAAACCAAGAAAGAGTATAACATTTACTTTCACAACATATTTGGTAAAGAAACACAAATGCTTTTCGAGGATGACAAAGTGATGGTTCAATCATTTCCATTGAAACATGGAGCAATGCCATGTGCTGGATTTTTATTTAAAGAGAAAGAGAAGCCTCGCACCTTAAACGCAGATCTCCTGGAATTCTACAATATTCCCATTAGGTGTCGTCACTCTTTAAAAATGGGAGAAGATTATGTAACGGAAGAAGGAGAAATCATTCCAAACAAAAAATTAACCAAGGATCCGCCTCCAAGCCGTTCGTATGCTTTTTGTACCGATACTGCTCCTTACAAGAAGATTATTCCAATAATTGAAAATGTAGATTTATTGTATCACGAAGCTACATTTTTAAAAACGGAGGCTAAACTTGCAAAGGCAACCAATCATTCTACTGCCGAACAAGCAGCTAAAATTGCAGATGAGGCACAAGTAAAAAAATTAATTATTGGTCATTTTTCCACTCGCTTTAAGACACTGGATGCTCATTTAAAGGAGGCAAGAACAGTTTTTGAGAATACACACTTGGCTGAAGATGGAAGTAAGTTCTCAATAGAACTTAATCGTTAAAAGAATAAGCAATCAATTTTTTTATAATTTAGCATCTCGAAAGAATTTATATGGTTTCTATAAAGAGAAATCCTTAAGTTCGATTGTTAAATTTGATACTAAAACCAACAAACATGAAAAAGATTTTAATCGTGCTTGTGGCAGTTGCTGTAAGTTCATCTGTTTTTGCACAACAGAAACAAGACAAATCTAAATTTAAAGAGTACGAACCTGGTTATTATCAGAATTCAATTCTTAAAGATATTAGAATGGTTGATGCTCAATTAGAGAAGAAAGCTGTTGATAAGAGATTCTTTATGGATCAGAGTTCTTACGACCTTCCAAATAAGGTAGAATTATATAAGGACAATACAGAATGGGCACACCCAACCATTTCTCAAGGAAATACCGGAACATGTTGGTGTTTTTCAACCACTTCTTTTTATGAATCAGAAGTGTATCGATTGCACAAGAAGAAAGTGGATATTTCAGAATTGTATACAGTTTATTGCGAATATATCGAGAAAGCACGTCGATTTGTACAGGAGCGTGGTGATTCTCAGTTTGGACAGGGAGCAGAAGGAAACTCTGTAGCAAGAATGTGGAAGATTTATGGCGCATGTCCTCAGAGTGAATATACCGGATTATTGAATGATCGTAAGTTTCATACACATGAAAAGATGTATAATGAAATGATGGCTTACTTAAATGGATTAAAGAAAACAAATGCATGGAATGAGGAAGAAGCTATTGCTACAATCAAAGCGATCATGAATCATTATATGGGAACTCCTCCTGCAAAATTCACTATTGAAGGGAAAGAGTATACTCCTAAAACTTACTTGAAAGATTATTTGAAATTGAATCCTGATGATTATGTGGAAATTTTATCTTACAAGCAAGAACCATACTGGCAGCAAGTAGAATATAAAGTGCCTGATAACTGGTGGCACTCAGAAGAGTACTATAATGTTCCGCTTGATGAATACATGAAATCTATTAAAAAGGCAATTCGCAATGGCTATACAATGAGTATTGGCGGTGATGTTTCGGAAGCTAGTTTCCTAAGAACAACCAATTGTGCTATGGTACCAAGTTTTGATATTCCATCGGAATACATTAACGAAGATGCTCGTCAATTTAGATTTTCGAACGGATCAACTACTGATGATCATGGTATGCATATGGTAGGATACTATGTTGATAAGGATGGTAAAGATTGGTATTTGATTAAGGATTCAAGTTCAGGATCTCGTAATATCGATGAAAATTCTCCTGAGTTTGGTTATTACTTCTTCCATGAAGACTACGTTAAGCTGAAAATGATGGGATATACCATTCATAAAGATGCCGTAAAAGATCTATTAAAGAAATTTAAATAAAATTACCCCTGAGCGCTGCTCAGGGGTTTTTTGATAAACTGTACCTGAAAAATTATACATTCGTTTCTTCAAGGCAAGCAACGCTCACTTCACTTTCAGCATCTTTTGGAGTAGTCATTAATTTTAAGAATTCTTCAGTTGATACTGCCAATTGTTTTTTAAAGGCAGGCTCTACTTCTTTCCATGTATTTAATGACATATTATATTCGGCTTGAGAGAGTGCGTACTTTGCATGAAATTTTATTGTACCCTTTTTCTCTGTAACATAAATGGTGAATTTACTATTGTAAAGATGGAAGGATACTGATTTTCCATCATTGTCTTTAAGCATGTTTTGAGAAAAATTAGATATAGTTTCCTGCTTTTTGGAATAAGAGAGAGCAGCTTTAACTAAATTCTTCACACTATTAATCATAGCTTTTTTGTCTTTTTTAGACAAGCCTTTGAATCCATTAACAAATGAATCAATTAATTGGTCAGCATTTTTGCTTGATTGTTCTATTTCTGTTACTTCCGATTTTAGCAATGTGACAAATGGCATTCTGGCAATGTTTTCTGTAAATTTAATGAAATGCTTTTCGTCGCCATTATTTTTAATGTCAAGAGGATTGTATTCAGCATTTACTCTACAAAGATTTACAGCAGTTTGTAATCCATCATACATATTTTTTGGAGCTCCATTGGAGTTTTTTATAGAACTACCTGAGGCTTTTAAGTATTCAGGAGTGACGAAAACATTGTTTGGATTCTCAATTTCCAAATGATGATCAAATACATTTGCTTTTAAAAGCGAAGGTTTAGGGTGATTAATAAAATCTAACCAATCTTGTGTTTTTTGTAACTTGTTAGTCATTTTTGAATTTATTTAATTAAGTAAATTTTTAAAAAGAATATAGCTTCTTGTTTTAGAGATATATTCTTTTGAGTTTTATCGTTTGCAATTTTATACTATCTGTTATGTAATCAAAAATTAATGAGTGAAATATTAAAAATACATAGTAGCGGGTAATAATTTTTGAGTAAAAGCTTTTTGAATTCATATTTGAGTTGGTGCAAAAATTTTATAGAATAAACAGGAAAACTTATTCAACTCGCAAATTTGTGTATCTTTGTACGCCAAATAATATCGATTATTAAATGGTAAGAGTCATTTGTACACTTTATTTCAAATGACTAGCTAATTATATATCGGCATTTCAATTTAATATTTCCTTGTTTCGCCAATGGCTCACATTGAAATTTAAATAGTATAAGATAACTGAACAACCTCAATTTATAGATTTATGCAGGAAAAAATTCTGATTTTAGATTTTGGCTCACAATACACTCAGTTAATTGCAAGACGTGTTCGTGAATTAAACGTGTATTGTGAAATTCATCCTTATAACAATCCACCGGCAATCGATGAATCGATAAAAGGTGTTATTCTTTCTGGAAGTCCGTTCTCAGTAAGAGACAAAAAAGCTCCAATTCCCGATTTATCAGAAATTAAAGGCAAGTTACCACTTCTTGGTGTTTGTTATGGTGCTCAGCATTTGGCTCACTGTTTTGGCGGTGAGGTAATGGCATCGAACAAGCGTGAGTATGGACGTGCTAATTTAACTACGGTAGATAACAACTGCGAGTTATTAAAAGGGATTAGCTTAAACTCACAAGTGTGGATGTCGCATGGGGACACTATTGAAAGAATGCCTGCTAATTATAAAGTAACTGCAAGTACCGCTGATGTTGAAAACGCAGCTTTTGCAATTGAAGGCGAAGCAAGCTTTGGAATTCAGTTCCACCCAGAAGTATACCACAGTACAGAAGGCATTGTTTTACTAGAGAATTTTATTGTTGGCATTTGTGGATGTTCACAAGATTGGACTCCAGACGCATTTGTTGAAACAACTGTTGCGGAATTGAAAGCACAATTGGGTGACGATCGTGTGATTCTTGGATTGTCAGGCGGTGTCGATTCAACTGTTGCTGCCATGTTATTGCACAAAGCCATAGGTGAAAATCTACACTGTATTTTTGTTGATAACGGGTTGTTGCGAAAGAATGAATTTACCAATGTATTAAAGAAATATGAATCGCTAGGTTTAAATGTAACCGGAGTTGATGCTGGAGCTAAATTTATTGAAGCATTAAAAGGAGTTACCGAACCAGAAACTAAGCGTAAGATTATCGGTAATGCATTTGTTGAGGTATTCGATGAAGAATCTCATAAAGTAGAAAATGCAAAATGGTTAGGCCAGGGAACAATTTATCCAGATGTAATCGAATCTGTTTCAGTAACCGGAGGCCCTTCTCAAACCATTAAATCTCACCACAATGTAGGAGGTTTACCAGATTATATGAAATTGAAAGTGGTTGAGCCTTTAAAATTGTTATTTAAAGATGAGGTTCGTCGAGTAGGTCGTAGCATGGGATTAGAAGATAAATTTATTAATCGTCATCCATTTCCGGGACCAGGTTTGGGAATTCGAATTCTTGGTGATATTACAGCCGAAAAAGTAAGAATTCTTCAAGAAGTTGATGACATCTTCATTTCAGGATTGAAAGCAGATGGACTTTACAATGATGTTTGGCAAGCTGGTGCAATGTTATTGCCAGTTCAGTCGGTTGGAGTAATGGGGGATGAGCGTACTTATGAAAGTGTTGTAGCTCTTCGTGCCGTTGGTTCTACCGATGGGATGACTGCTGATTGGTCGCATTTACCATATGAATTTCTTGCAAAAACTTCAAATAAAATCATCAACAATGTTAAAGGTGTGAACAGAGTAGTTTACGATATAAGCTCAAAACCACCTGCAACTATAGAGTGGGAATAATTTCTATAAGATATACAACGGTGGCAACAATATAGTGCTGCCGTTTTTTTATTAAGGTGAGGCCGATTTAAAAAATAAATGATTGATAATCTTCAAAATATCAGCCATATCAAGAAGATTTTTGGCTATTAATCTACGGCTTTCAATATCAATTTATATTGATTTTTTAGCTAATATCTAAAGAATAATAACTTAATAAAATTCATATTGATCGAATTATTAAGCGTATCAACTGGAATACTTGTATCGAACTCACCTCTGTTAAAAAATTTTGAACTGATCCTGATTTGTATGATAGTAATTCTTAGCTTCATTTATTTTCTGAATCAACTCATTTAATTTGCTTAATGAAGCTTTTAAATCTTCTGAAACAATGGCCTGCTCTAACTCAATAATAGTTGCTTTTGCTTCGAGCATTGAAAAATTTGCCAATACACCCTTTAATTTATGAGCAGAGTTTTTAGCTTTTTTAAAATCACCACTTTCTAAAGGAATTCGAATTTCAGAAATACGTGATTCCTGAATGCTAAAAAACTTTTCCATGACTTCTTTAATAAAAGCTCTATTGTTGTCAACACGAATAAAAAGCTCTTTAAAATCTATAATGGCAAGATCTTTGTCTGATTTTTTTGGTTCACGAGGTAAATCAATTAATTTAAGAATTAATGATTTTAGGTTCATTTCTTCAGGGAAATATAAAATTTTATTCGATTTGCAAATATCATCCTCTGATTCTGATGAGGTTAAAATCAGTAACTTAAATGATTTTGGTGTTGAATCAGCATAATAGCTTTTTAAAGATTCTAAAATTTGATTTATTTCAGGGGCATTTTTATTGCCAACATTAAATTTGGAAATAACCAGGTTGTAATCATCTGAGATAAGCATTTCAGTTAACCTCTCGATTGAGTCACATTTAGAGAAGTGAATTCCAGGTAGAGATTCGATACTTAAAGAATAAGTAAACCCAACCAGTAATATATTGGCTTTATGTTTCATGTTTATTGAATTCAATGCCCGTAATTCTTAAAAAAGATTGTATCTTTCGTCAAGTTCTGTAAAGTATAATCAATTTGCGCAAAATTTATTAAAAAGCATAATTTATATGAGTAGTTTGAAAATTTTTTTGAGGAATGGCTTTACACTTTTATTCTTAAGTGTTTTTGCGATTTGTGGAACGCTGAATGCCCAGTCGGTAAAACATCAGGCAATTAAATATCAAAATTTATTGGCTTTGGTTGATGCATTTTATGTTGATACAGTGAATGTAGAGAAATTAACCGAAGATGCAATTATAAAAGTATTGGCCGAACTTGATCCACACTCCATCTATATCAGCAAAGATGAAATTAAGGAGATGAATGAACCGTTGCAGGGGAGTTTTAGCGGAATAGGAATACAATTTAATCTTCTTCGAGATACATTAATGGTTGTAGCTACCATTCCAGGAGGGCCTTCAGAAAAGGTTGGCCTTCGTGCCGGTGATAGAATTCTTGAAATAGATCATGAGAATGTTGCCGCAATTGGTATGAAAAATACTGATGTGCATAAACGATTAAGAGGAGAAAAGGGTACAATTGTAAACTTGAAAGTAAAGCGAAAGAAAGAGAAAGAATTGTTGGAGTTTGTGATTGCCAGGGATAAAATTCCAATTCATAGTTTGGATGCAGCTTACATGATTAACAAACAAATTGGCTATATTAAATTAAATCGTTTTGCACTTACCACAGCCGATGAGTTTTTAAAAGCTTTAACAAAACTGAAAGCTCAAAAAATGCAGAATCTTATTCTGGATCTAAGGGGCAATGGAGGTGGTTTTATGACAGCAGCTATCGAAATGGTTGATCAATTTATGGATGCTGAAAAACTAATTGTTTATACCAAAGGATTAACAACACCGCGAAGAGAAAATATATCTACCGCAAAGGGAATATTTAAGGATGGTAAAGTGGTAGTTTTGTTGGACGAAGGATCTGCTTCGGCTTCTGAAATTGTTTCAGGAGCTGTTCAGGATTGGGATCGAGGTGTAATTATTGGCCGTAGAACTTTTGGAAAAGGATTGGTGCAGCGACAATTTCCATTATCAGATGGATCAATGATTAGGTTGACTACAGCACATTACTATACACCAACTGGCAGATGTATTCAAAAACCCTATGAAAATGGTTTGGAAGATTATCATTTGGATATTTTAAAAAGATACAAGTCAGGAGAAATGATTAATGCTGATAGTATTCATTTTCCAGATTCTTTGAAGTACAGTACTTTGGTAAAGAAAAGAACAGTTTATGGTGGTGGGGGAATTATGCCGGATATTTTTGTGCCAATTGATACTACAGCAAATTATAAGTACTTTAACTTATTGGTTCGTAAAAATGTAATTTACCCTTATGTAGTAAATTATATGGATCAGAATTTGGAATCTTTGCGAAAGAAATATCCTAAATTCGAATCGTTCTCGAAGAATTTCGAAGTTAGTGAGGACATGATGAAAGAAATTGTTACTTTAGGAGAGAAAGAAGGAATAGAAAAGACTGAAGAAGATTATAATGCTGTTGCAGATGATATTAAATTGCACATAAAAGCATTGTTGGCAAGAGATTTATGGGAAAGTGCAGAGTATTATAAGATTGTAAACAGCGAAAATGAATTTGTTCTGAAAGCAATTGAAGTACTCAAGAACCCAAAATTATACGATAAGGAATTGATCGGTGAATAGTTGCTGATAATGAGCCGAAAGCATCGCTTTCGGCTTTTTTTTCGAATATCTTAGTAAAAGCTTATGTTTTTAGGTGTTAAAGATTAATTTTGTAGCCGAAAATCGAATCAAATGCAAGTGTTTTATGGTGTATTTAACCTGAATTGGATTTAAAATATACGATACAGAAAGTCAGATTTGTTTAAGTAAAGATTGAATGAAGATGACTTTTCGAAGAATTTGCTTGATTTTGGCATAAATTTCCTCGAAATATCCCGATATACTTTCGAAAATTTGAGAAAATTTCTACTCAAAATCAGCACAAACTGTGATTATATTTTAAGCCGAATTCAGATTATTAAGAAAAAGACGTTTTCGTTGATTCCAGAATTGAAATAGTTTAGACGAAGATTAAAAAAGATGGTTTTGAAAACAGACTCGGGTAAATTCAGATTAATAGCAAAAACCTTTCATGGTTTAGAGGAAGTATTGTCTAATGAATTAGAAAAATTAGGCGCAGAGGAGATTAGAATTTTAAAACGTGCGGTTAGTTTTGTAGGAGATAAAGCATTATTGTATAAAGCCAATTTGCATTTGAGAACAGCAACCCGGGTTATTAAACCAATTCACAAATTTACAGCCCATGATACCGATGAATTGTACAAAGGAATTCAGGAAATTGATTGGAGTGAATACATCGGTAACAAAGATACAATTGCAATTGATAGTACAATAAGTTCAGAAGATTTTAAGCACTCTAAATTTGTTACTTACCGAGTAAAAGATGCTATTGTAGATCAGTTTTTTTATGCAACTGGCGATCGTCCTTCTGTACGTATGGTAAACCCTTCTTTGCGTATCAATATCCATATCGATAGAAATACTTGTACTGTGTCATTAGACAGCTCGGGAGAATCGTTGCACAAAAGAGGTTATCGTGTTGGCGAAACAGCAGCTCCATTAAATGAGGTTTTAGCTGCTGGTTTGATTTTGCTTTCAGATTGGGATAAAAAAACAAATTTTATTGATCCAATGTGTGGATCGGGAACCATTTTGATTGAAGCTGCACTGATCGCGTACAATATTCCTCCAGGATTGTATCGTAAGGAATTTGGATTTCAGAAATGGAACGATTTTGATGAGGACTTGTGGGATGATATCTACAATGAGGAAACTGAGGTTGATTACGAAGGAAAAATAATTGGTGCTGATATTTCAGATATTGCAATGGAAATTGCCGAAGAAAATATTCGTAATGCTGGATTAAGAAGAAAAATTAAGCTGAATGTTACCCCTTTCCAACAATTTGTACCGCCAACAGAAAAAGGATTATTAATTACGAATCCTCCCTATGGTGAAAGGCTAAAACCAAAAGATTTAGAAGGTTTGTATTCAATGATAGGTGAAAGGTTAAAGCACAATTTTGCTGGTTATGATGCATGGATTTTGAGTTACGGTAAAGAGTGTTTTGATAGTGTGGGTTTGCGTCCATCACGCAAAGTGACGCTTTACAATGGTGCATTGGAGTGTAAGTTTCAGAAATACACGATGTTCGAGGGCAAAAAGAAAGATAATTATAAGAAAGATAAATAAGAATTAGCAGGAAAATTGATACTGCTTCTCTTTTAACTCTGGGATAATTTGCTAATTTTGTTTTCGAGTAACCTAATCCTGTAATTTATGAATTTTAACCTTAACCATTGGTATGAAGAAAAAATAGATGAAGATGCTATTTTTGATTACAAAGGTAGGATTGAAGATGAGGATGTTACACGTATTTTGAGTTCTATTGAGAGAATTCTAAAAGCAAAGGATGAATCTCCTAAGGTATTCAAAAAAATTTTTAATATTTTAATAGAACTAGTACAAAATCTTCATCATCATGGAGAAGTTCCACCCGATTTAGATGTAAATTACAACAAATTTGGAGTACTGATTTTAAGAGATGAAGGAATGCAGTATAGAATTAGTGTTGGTAACTTTATAAAAATAGAGGGATTAAAACTCATTCGTGATAGAATTGATCAGATAAATACCTTATCATCAGAGGAAACTCGTAATTTGTATAGAATAATATTAAATAATGAACAATTCTCCGAAAAAGGAGGCGGTGGTTTAGGAATGGTAGAAATTGCCCGTAAAAGTGGCAATAACATGGAATATCAATTTATTGATTATAATACCGACTATTTATTCCTTTCAATTGATGTTGTAATATAAACTAAAAGCAAAACTTCCATGAATTCACTAGTTATAGAAGGTAGCCCTAAAACTCCTAATATTAATTTTGATGGAGCCAACGGAGCTTTTTTAATTGAAGGGCGTTCAATACCAGAAAACTCGCTTGATTTTTATAAGCCGATTATGGAATGGCTGGATTCCTATATTAACGAACCACAGGAAGAAACAGAAGTATCTATTAAATTAGAGTATTTTAATACCAGTTCATCTAAATGTATTTTGGATGTTTTTAAGAAACTGGAAACAATATTTAAGCGTGGGAATAAGGTAAAGATCAACTGGCATTACGAAGTTGATGATGAGGACATGTTAGAAGCTGGTGAAGATTATCAATCAATTGTAAAGATTCCTTTTAATATGATTGAAGACGATGAATGATAAATTATATTAATCAGAAAAAAACTGCAAGCCAATAAGTTTGCAGTTTTTTTCTGATTATCAATCGTATTTTTTCTTTTTTATTCTTTGCTCAAAAAGGCCCAGTGCTTTTCGTAATAAACCAAAATACAGCACGATATATAAACTGATACTTGTACACCAAATTACAATAATATTAACCCAATAAGTATCATAGTATTTGCCAAACAAGCATTTTTGCGGAGCATAAAAATGAGCTTTTATTAATTTACATTCCGGATCGCGATAGATCGGATCAATTTTTTGATACAGTTTGTTTTTGTACTCAATAATTCTTTCGATATCGTTACTGTTTCGTACAAATTCGGTTAACCTTTCATTTGAATATTCTTTTTTCATTTTAACAAACTCATGTTTGTTATTGTATTGTTTTTGTACTTCAATTAAATATTCGTCCTTTTTTCTGTTCGAAACATTGTACAAATTAATATAGTAACGGTTCAGTTTGTCAAAGTATGCCCGTAGTTCCTTAATGGAGATATCATCTAATTTTACTGGCGACAAATAATCCATTTTCTCAAAATGAAATGCTAGTTTTTCTAAATCTTCTAACGACAGTTCGTTTTGTAATAAAATCAGATTTGACTCTAACTTTTCAAGTTTCTCGGGATTATTCAAATACCTCTCGCACTCGTTTAATTTGTTTTTTAGGATAGGAAGCCAATAGTTCTTTCTATAATCAGCTTTACTCATTAACTTTTCGTAAACATAGAAGTTTGCGTTGTATTTATTATCCTTAAATTGCTTTACCGCTAAAGCTTCGTAAGCCCAACGAGCAGTAATAATCTCTCCATACCAAGGAATAGAATTTGGAGCTGAAATATTAGGGTTTAATTTGTCAAACTTTACAATGATACCACTAAGAATTAGCTGTGGAATAAGAATAAAAGGAATTAAGATGTAAATGGTAATAACTGTTTTAAAACTATCTGAAATAATCAATCCCAACATATTGGCAAAACACCAGGCACTAAATAATGTAAGCCAGTATTCGAAAAACATTCCTTTTATTTCGAGAATTGAATTGCCAATTAAGGTGAATAAAAATGCCTGAAAAGCAGAAATTGTAAATAAAATAACAATTTTAGAAATTAAATATCCTGATTTACTAAGATTTAAGAATCGCTCTCGTTTCAGAATTTTTCTATCCTTAATAATTTCTTCGGCACTTAATGTTAGGCCAATAAACAATGCCACAATAACAGCCATAAACAGATAAACCGGTAAATTGCTATTGTTGCTAAATGTGTAACCCAATTCATTTCCTGCATCAATATTATAATATTTAATGATATAGGATAGAATTAATGCCAATAAAGGTGTTTCAAATAGGTTGATGAATAAATACTGACGGTTGGCAAATTTAGAAATTACATCTCGTTTGGTAAATACCCAAAATTGCTTGAATGCAGATGGAATTTTAAAACTTACAGGAGGCAGTTCCTTTGTATCTTCAATGTCCTTTCCATGCTTATTGTAATCTTTATACCTTTGGTACCATTGAATTGGCGATACCTTTCTTACTTGTGTTGGATTACCATATTCATCCAACACTTCCGATTCAACAATATTAAATATTTGATCAGCATCAACGTTACCACAAGTATTGCATTCACTCTCGGTACGATTAGCCCTTAAAGTTTGCGATTTAAAATAGGTAATTGCATCAAGCGGATTGCCATTAAAAATTAAATAACCACCGGTATCTAATATAAGCAAGCGATCGAACATTTTAAATATATCCGATGCAGGTTGGTGGATCACCACAAAAATTAACTTTCCTTTTAGAGCAAGATTTTTCAGTAGATCCATGATCTTGGCCGAATCTCTTGAAGAAAGGCCGGATGTTGGTTCATCAAGGAATAATACTGATGGTTCACGAATCAACTCCAAAGCAATATTTAATCTTTTTCGTTGTCCGCCACTAATCTTTTTATCCAGCGGATTTCCAACCTTTAAATTACGGGCTTCATACAGTCCCAAATCTTTTAAAAGTTTAAGAACAATTCGAATTAGCTGAAAACTACTGTATTTATCGAAACAAAGTTTTGCATTATAGTATAGATTTTCAAAAACCGTAAGCGATTCTATAAGTAGATCATCTTGAGATACGTGACCAATAACTCCTTCAATGCTAGATTTGTCGGCAGTAATATCATAGCCGTTAATTGCAACATTCCCAATACTTGGCTGTGCAGAACCATTTAAAACATTCAATAAAGTGGTTTTACCAGCACCACTTGAACCAATTATTCCAACCATTTTTCCCGACTCTTCCTTAAACGAAAGGTCGTGAACTCCAATATTATCCTCTTTAAATCGGTATTCAATATTTTTAGCTTCAAAAACAACACGTTTTTGATTGTTATCACGGTAAAATGTGCCAACGATATCACTGAAGTAAATCGGATCAATTTTTGGATTTCTAATTGATGAACCTTGGCTTAATACATGAACTCGTTCCGGATTTAATGATTGTCCGTTCATAAACAGTTCGTCGATACCTTTAAAGCGCATTACAAACATATCAACAGTTTGTAATCTAAGGATTTTTATTTTACCAATAAGGCCCGGAGAGTAATAGTGTTCTCCAACGTCATAATTAGTTTCAGCATTACTAATAGTAAGAAGTCTGCTTGATAGTTTAATCTGATCAAAATCGTTTAATACAAAATTTCGAAGTCTTTCATAACCTTCTCTAGGCAGATTAAAAGTATCTGCTACCGTTTCGACAAAGGCAAATTCCTGTTCACTAATTTCATCTTCAGAATTTAAAAACTCAAGAAGTTGAATTAAAACAATAACTTTTTGCCGAATAATTAATTCTTCGTTAATCTCGGTACAAATTCGAAGTACACGAACCGAGCTGGCCGAAGTATATTTTTTTAGTTTTGATTTTTTTGTTGTTCTGCGTTGATTCTCTTCGTAGTGCTGATCGTAAAGAGCTAAATATTCTTCTGCAGTTTCCTGATCAAGATGTTGTTTCAAATATTTAGATACCATTCTACGCCTCTCGGTTGCCGAACTTTGTGGGTGCGCAATGATTGCAAAGAGTTGCATTAAAGCCTTTAGAATTCTTTCGCTCATGGAATGGTAGGGTTATAAAGTGTAGGTTGTCAGCCTGTTTAAGAGTAGCCTGTTTTTTATTGCTTAAATCCAATTAACATTAATACGAAACCAGAACTTACATTTTTTTGATTCAATTTTGCTTCTATTGTGCAATTCATGGAGTTCTCGAATTTAAAATCCCAATAAGGTGAATTCTTGTGATCCCGATTTGTAAAAATTAAATGGTTTTCCTGATCGTAAATTGAGAAAATTACATTGCCTTCCTCTTTACCTGTAGCACCAACAATTCTATAATGATTACCAGCATAAAAAGTAGTATGGAATTCAGCAATTTCGCTACCAGACAACAAAGCTTTGTATTGTTGGCCATCTGAAATGAATTCAGTACCCAAGTGCTTGGTACAATTTTCCAGGGTAACATCTGACTGGGCTTTCGAACTAAAAGCAAAAACAATTGTAAAAATAAATAGAAGAATGGTATGGTTAAGTTTCATAAGTATAGGTTTTCTCAGGTTATTTAATAATGTGCTCACGAATTACCGAAACTTTCTCTGTAATTTTAGCCAACTGTTCCTTTTTCATAAGCAAATCTGATTTGCTTTTCACAATGGTAAGTTTTTTTCGAGCATCGGTAATTGGTGCTACATATTTGTATTGTTCTTCAATTTCGTCAAACGTATATGCCAAATCAATTAACTTATCAACAAGGAAATAATAGTCTTTAGATTCGTTAGAATAAGGAACAAGTAATTTAATTAAGTTTTCGAGAGGGCGTTTTTGTTCCGATATTCTATCTATTAATTCTTTGTTTGGATGATCCTTAATTTGTTGGGTTAACAAATATACAGACTCAATCCATCCTCCGGCTAAAATAAGGGCTCCGGTATTTTCACGTTTATTAGCTTTTAGGTAATTGTCTATTTTTCGGTAAGTATTACTAACAATAACCAAAAGAGAATCCCTGTTTTCGATATTGTTTTCGATTCTCTCAACGGTTGGCTTATCCATAGCGTTGTACAAACCAATTTCCTGCGATAAGATTTTAAGAACTGCAAAATAACTTGCAGCATCCTGAGTTTGTTTGTAAATGTTAATATAACCTAAGTCAGAACCATAAACACCAAAATTGATTGCTTTACTGAAATTATCTACGTAGTCGCCCGATTTTTTTGTAGAATTAAGTAAATCTTTGTTATAAGAAATTTCTGATTTTTCAAGTAATAAAGAAATTTGGTAAGGTGATGGTAAACTAAATAGTATGTTGTTGTACTTGAAAATATTACCTGTTTTTTCCACATCAGCCATAATTGCAGCTTCGGTTTCCTGTTCAATAACTGCTTCCTTATTTTCAGATTCGGATGATTGCAGTATTAAAAATGTTGCAATTGCTGCAATAACTATTAAAAATAGGAATTTAATACTGTTTGGGATTTTTTTCTTTGGCATTTCGTTTTTCTTTAATTAGCTGAACCAATTATGAAGAAAAAACATGATTTACACAGCTGTTTTCGATATGTTTGAAAACGATTGGTAAATGATTTAAGTAGTTTTTTCAACTTGATTCAGATAGATTCCGAATCAATTGGTAGTCGTCCTGATTAATTTATTCTAACATTATTACTGTATTTATACTAAAAAGGATACATTTGGAAGCAAAAATTTTTTTAAAGAGATTTAACAACAAACTAAACAAGATGAAAAGAATATTCCTTTTAGTCTATTTATTAATTAATTGTGGACTTATTCTAAGCCTTGAGGCGCAAACAAAAAAATTGTCAATGGAAGATGCTATTTTAGGGCAGTGGAGACAATTTTACCCGGAAAGCTTATCACAGTTATCATGGCGAGGAGATTTAAGTGAATACACTTATGTGAAAGAGAATGAAATTTTGTTTGCAAAACCAGAATCGGAACCAAAGGTACTATTAAGTTTAGATGATTTGAATGTTGACCTAGAAGCTAATGATATCAAACCTTTACGAAGAATTCCGCGTTTTTCATGGCAATCAGAAAATGTAATGGAATTTAATACAGGCACAGTTTTAATACACTACGATTTCATTGCCAAAAAAATAATACTAAAACTAAAAGTTAATGCAAAAGCTGAGAATAAAGATTTTTGCGATGCATCGAATACAGTAGCTTATACAATTGATAACAATTTGTACATTGCTGGTAAAGATGGACAAGAAATAGCAGTAACTTCTGATATTGACAAGAATATTGTAAATGGCCAGGCAGTAAGTCGAAGTGAGTACGGAATTGATGGAGGAATTTTTTGGTCTCCCGATGGTAAACAATTGGCATTTTATCGTAAGGATGAAAGCAAAGTAACTTCTTTTCCTTTGCTGGATATCAATACGCGTGTTGGCGATTTAAGAGAAATTAAATACCCTATGGCAGGAATGGATAGTGAAGTTGTTAGCCTTGGAATTTATAATTTGGAAACTAAAAAAACTTCCTGGATTCAACCAGATGATTTTGGTGACGATCAGTATCTAACAAATATTTCGTGGGGAGCCGAAAACAATTACATCTACATTCAAGTATTAAATCGTGCTTCGAATCATGCAAAGCTGAACAAATATGAAGCTGCAACAGGAAAATTTGTAGCTACTTTATTTGAAGAGAAAGATGATCGTTGGGTTGAGCCATCGCATAAATTGGTGTTTCTGAAGAAAAAGCCAAATCAGTTTATTTATCAAACAAACAACCGACATGGTTTTAATCATGCATATTTATACAATACCGATGGAAAATTAATTAAGCAACTTACTACGGGCAATTGGGAAATTACCGAGATTTTAGGATTTGATAAGGACGAAAAGTACATGTTCTATGTATCTACCGAAGTAAGTCCTATTGATAGGCATGCCTATAAGCTGAATCTAAAAACCGGGAAAAGATACCGACTAACAAAAGATGAAGGATATCATAGCGTTCAGGTAAGTGCTGATGGAAAGTACATTCTGGATAATTACAGTAGCCTTGCTATTCCGAGAATTATAAATGTAGCTGATACTCGTGGCAAATTTGTGAAGCAGTTGGTTAAGGCTGAAAACAAATTAAAGGATTACAATTTGGGAGAAATTTCTTTGGGAACGATTAAATCGGCCGATGGAATAACCGACTTGCATTACAGAATGGTAAAACCTGCTGATTTTGATCCAAATAAAAAATATCCGGTAGTTGTTTATGTATATGGAGGCCCACATGCGCAATTGGTTACCAACAGGTATATGGGAGGAGCTCGTTTGTGGGAACAGTATATGGCACAAAACGGTTACTTGTTATACATTTTAGATAACAGAGGTTCTGCAAACAGAGGTAAAGAATTCGAAGCTGTAATTCACCGTCAGTGTGGACAACCGGAAATGGACGATCAGATGAAAGGTGTTGAGTTTCTGAAATCTCTTCCTTATGTAGATACTGAAAGAATTGGAGTACACGGATGGAGTTATGGCGGATTTATGACCATTTCGTTATTAACAAATTACCCTGATGTATTTAAAGTAGCTGTAGCAGGAGGCCCGGTTATTGATTGGAAATGGTACGAAACGATGTATGGCGAACGTTATATGGATACACCTGAGGAAAATCCGGAAGGATATGCAAAAACTTCTTTAATCGCGAAAGCGAAAGATTTAAAAGGGAAGCTTTTGATTTGCCAGGGTGCAATTGATCCAACTGTATTGTGGCAGCATAGCTTGAATTTTATTCGTGAATGTATTAAAAACAATGTTCAGGTTGATTATTTCCCATATCCAAGAGCAGAACACAATGTTCGAGGCCGTGATAGAATTCATCTAAAGCAGAAAGTCAGCAACTATTTTGATGATTATCTGAAATAAAAAAACTAATTTTCGCCGGCTTCGAAAGGAGCCGGCTTTTTTATTGATTTTTACCGTGAAAATACAAACCGATTATAAGAACATTTGGAAAATTGCCTACCCCATTATTTTGGGTAGTGTGGCGCAGAATATCATTGCATTAACAGATACCGCTTTTTTGGGACACCTAAGTGAAATAGCATTAGGAGCTGCAGCCATTGCGACTATTTTTTATTTTGCCGTGGTAATGCTTGGTTGGGGATTCGGATTAGGAACCCAAATTGTAATTGCACGTCGATTTGGTGAAGGCAATTATGCAAGAGTTGGAAAAACCTTTGATCATGCCTTGTATTTTCTGTTGATTCTGTCCATACTTTTATTAGGATTTATGCAGATTCAAGCTCCTCCAATTCTGAAGGAGATCGTTCAATCGGATGCCATTTTTCAGGCAAGTACCGATTACATTTCTGTGCGTGCCTGGGGTATTTTATTTGCGTGTGTAAACCTGCTTTTTAGAGCATTTTATATTGGTATAGCCAAAACCAAGGTGATTAGTTGGAGTACAGCATTTATGGCTGTGATTAATATTTTCTTGGATTATGCATTAATTTTTGGTGAGTTGGGTTTGCCGGAAATGGGGATTAAAGGCGCTGCCTTAGCATCGGTAATTGCCGAAGCATGTGTTTTGATATTTTTCCTGATTTATACTTTTAAAAAAACTCCACTTAACAAGTACAAGCTGTTTGCATTTCCTAAAATTGACAAAGATTTGTACACACGATTGTTAAAAGTATCCTTTCCAATGATGGTGCAGAATTTTCTGGCTCTTTCGTGTTGGTTTGTATTTTTCTTATTGGTTGAGAAAATGGGAGAGAGGGAACTTGCAATTTCAAACATTATCAGAAGCATATATGTATTGATAATGGTTCCGGTTTGGGCATTTGCTTCTGCTGCTAATACACTTGTAAGCCAGGTTTTGGGAGAAGGAGAACCAAAGGAAGTGATTCCAGTTATTTTTCGAACTATTAAATTGTCATTTTTAGCTGTTCTGGCTTTGGTTGGTGTTAGCTTATTAAGCCCCGAATTGGTAATATCGATATATACAGAAGAGCCGAGCCTGATTTTGGAAACAAAACCAGTTTTGTATGTAATTTTTGGAGCAGCTTTGTTGTTTCCAATTGCCATTACATTATTCCAGGGCGTTTCAGGCACAGGCAATACTTTTCATGCCATGCTGATAGAAATAGTGGTACTTGCATGTTATCTGGGAGGAGTGTATACTCTTATTGAGGTATTCGAATTACCCATTTCAGGCGTTTGGATTTCGGAGTATTTTTATGCAGGCTTCTTAGCTTTTGGTTCATGGCTTTACCTAAGGTTTGCCAATTGGAAGGAAAGTAAGATATAATATCAATTAGTTGCTTAATTTACTCACTTATTGCACTTTCCCGAAATCTTAATCGTAGGTTAACATCTATTGTTCTAAAAGTTTATACTTTTGAAAATCAGCAAAGCCTAATTAAGTATTTTGTGATTTCTTTTAAAGATTAAATATATAAACTCAAGTAATAAAAATGCTTATTTTGTAGAAACTGACTGAACTATTAGATTTATGAAGATCACAAAAAGTAATATTAGTCAATATAGTATATGGAATAAAATTAAAAAAGGAGATATTTCTGCTATTGAAAATTTATACCATTTGTATTCGAAACAACTTTATTTATATGGTCTAAAATTTACTCATCACACACAACTTATAGAAGATTGTATTCAGGAATTGTTTTCTCGCTTAATAACTAATTATCAAAATTTGGGTGAAACGGATAATGTGAAAATTTATCTGATGAAAGCATTTCGAAACAATCTGTTCCGAATGATGGAAAAAGAAAAAAAGTATAATATTGGAGAAATTGACGATTATCATTTTGAAATTCTTTTTTCTGCAGAGCAAGAAATAATAGAAGCTGAAACGAATCAAAAAAAGCAAAAGGTATTGATTGAAGCTTTAAATAACCTTTCACCAAGACAAAAGGAAGCTGTGTATTTACGCTATACAAGAGGTTTGGAATATACAGAAATTGCGAACATTATGAAAGTTAGCATTGAAGGGTGTAGAAATATAATTTATAAAGCGATAAAATCTTTACGAAAAGATGTAGATAATTCGGACATCATATTACTTTTTTTCTTTAAAAATAAATTGCCTTCCAGTTTTTTATAAAAAAGTTTTAATAAGGTGATGATATAATCTAATTCTATGTCTTTATATGATATAGAATTAGATTGCATGGATAAATACGGAAAATATCAGATTGAACAATTTGCTACCGACTCAAAATTTATTAGTTGGGTAAATTCACCAAATAATGAGAATAAGGAGTTTTGGAATGCAGTAATTGAACAATTTCCACATCAAAAAGATAAGGTAAATGAAGCTGTATCATTAATTACAGCTGCTAGAGCTGTGGAACCGGAAATTTCAGAGGATAAACTATTGATAATCTGGAATAAAATCAGTGAATCACATAATAAGAAAATACAGCATTATCAATTCTTACGTTGGGTTGCAGTATTTTTTCTCGTATTGGGTATGTCGATATTACTCCCTCGTATTTTTGAATCACCAGAATATAATTTTGTAGAAACAGATTTTAATCAGATTGAAGATGCCAAGGTGATCCTTTCTGATGGATCGATTAAATCAATCAATATCGAAAAATCTGAAATTAAAGCTTTCTCATCAGGGCAAATTGTAGTAAATAATGATACAATTAGAAACATTAGCGAAAAAAAAACCAAAGAAGATCTTATAAAAGTAGTTATGCCATATGGTAAACAAACCAGTTTACAATTACCTGACGGTACAACAGTGTATATTAATGCAGGAAGTGAACTGTTGTTTCCTGAAAAATTCACTAATTCTAACCGCAAAGTATATCTTATTGGCGAAGCTTTTTTTGATGTTGTAGAAAATAAAGAACAGCCTTTCATTGTGCATACAAAAGATATAGATATAACAGTAACAGGTACAACCTTTAATGTTTCTGCTTATAATGATAATGATTTTATACAAACCGTTTTGGTGTCAGGAACCATTAATGTAAATAAAAATACGCTATTTGGAAGAAGTGTTAATGTTAAACCTGGAGAAAGTGTACTTTTTAATCGAGAAGAAAATTCTATCAATACAAGTATGGTTGAAACTGATCATTATACATCATGGATATATGGCTATATCATTTGTAAAAATATTTCGATTAAAGATCTCGCTAGAAAAATTGAAAGATATTATAATTATAAAATTGAGTTTACAAGGGATGTAAGTGAGATTACATTTTCGGGTAAGCTCGATTTTAAGCAGGATATAGAAGATGTATTAAACACAGTTGCGTTTGCATCTTCACTCAAATTAGAGATAAAGGACAATAAAGTATTACTAAAAGATTAAAACAATTAATGAAAAAACCGGGAAATGTGTTGCAGACATTACCCGGTAGTTTAAAAACTTCATCGTCCATTATGGACAATTTCTAACTTTAAACATTCAAATTTATGAAAAAAAATTTTGAAAAACGCTCCATTGTGGGCTTAAGAAAAATGTTACTTATTATGAAGCTGGTATTTGCTTTGATATTTTCTTCTTTCGTTGCGGTAAGTGCTAATACTTATTCCCAAGTAACAAAACTTTCTCTGGATTTTGAAAATGCAACTGTTAAAGAAGTGTTTGAGGCCATTGAAAAACAGAGTGAGTATATTTTCTTCTACCAAGATCAGTTGGTAGATCTAAATAAGGAAATAACTATTGATATCAAGAACAAAAAAATTAATAATGTTCTCAATGAACTGTTTGAAGGGACTGATTATATCTACAGAATAAACGACCGACAAATAATTATTAGTTCTGAAGAGTCTAAATTGGAATTAAAAAAAATAGAAATAGATAACAATACACAAGAACAAATTGAAAAGTATACCATTACGGGAAAAATAACTGATAAAAAAGGAGGACCTCTTCCTGGGGCTTCTGTTGTTGTTAAAAATACTGTTATTGGTGCTGCTACAGACATTGATGGTAATTTTACACTTAAAATTCCTGAAGATGCGATGGTTTTGGTAATTTCATTTACAGGTTATTATTCAAAAGAAATTAATATTGGAACCAAAACTGAATTTATTGTTGTACTAGAGCAAGATATAACAGATATTGGCGAAGTTGTAGCCGTTGGTTATAAAAAACAGAATGTTGAAGCTATAAAAGCCAAACGCAGTACAATTGCCATCGGCGAATTTCTAAGTCAAGATGAAATAGGAAGACTCCCTGATTTTGCTGCCGCAGATGCAGCTCGAAGAATTGCAGGGGTAAATACCATTTTTCAAGAAGATGAAGCAACCCAGGTAAGTGTGCGTGGTTTAGCTCCTATATTTACATATTCAACGATTGATGGAATGTTTCTTCCTAGTGGAGATAGAGGATCTCGTATAGCTAATTTTGAAACTTTACCATCCTCTGCTATAAAAACTATTGAAGTATACAAGTCTAGAACGGCAGATAAAGATGGAAATGCAATAGGTGGGATTTTCAATCTTAAAACCAGAAGTGCCTTTGATAGTGACGATTTGTTTGTAAATGGCCATATTTCAACAGGGAAATATACATTTGATGAGATTCCACGTTCGGAACAGTTTAGAAGAAATTCCAATAAAAATGGATTATCTGTACAGGCTGATGCAACTATTTCAAAACGATTTGGAAACAATAAGCAATTTGGAATAATAGCTTCCGGGAGTTATAACAGGAAAGATCGTGATGAGTTTAAAGTACCCAAAAGAAACTATAATTTTTTGGATAATGACCCGACAAAGCCTGTACCAGATCGTTTTTATTTTGCTGGATACGATAATCTGATTAAACGTTATGGAGGATTTGCCAAAATAGAGTATAAACCTTCTGATAATTTTTATGTGAGCATAAGTGGAAATATGTATGAAAAGAAAGACGATGAGGTTCGTATTGAAAATCGCTTTAGAAACTTGGAATATGATGAAAACAGTGTTTCGCAAACGGGTGGGCGATTTTCTGCAGCACGAGTGCAAATAGCTTACGATCATTTCCTGATTGAGCATAAAATGCACAATGCATATGCAGATATGTTTTACAAGTTTGGCAAGAGTGAAATTGATGCCAAATTAGGTTATTCCTATGGCTACTTAGGAGAAGATGGCCCTTGGGGCGGATTTAATTTGAATAGTGATCAGGGACTTTCGGGTTCTTACACTTTAGGTAAAGACAAAAAAGATATGTCACTTTCTTTCGATAACCCTGATTTTTATCTTGACCCAAATAATTGGGATAGCTTTTATGTTGGAGGTCGTGGTTACAGAGATGATGAAGATGCAATTGTAGGCAAGTTTAATTATGCTTACAATATGAATGTGCCTGCCAACGAGGTGGGGTGGGGATTTAAAACCGGATATAGCTATCGTAATATAGATCATAAATTTAATCGGATTGATATGAAGGTAAATGTAAACGATGGGGTTCAGCCCATAACCTTTGCTGACTTTCCGTTGCCATTTTACAATACAAATACTTTTAATAAAGGTAAGGCAGGTTTGATATACTTTGATAATGAGGCATTTGAAAGCTGGGTTGCTCAAAATACGAATACCAATGGTATCGACAATGCTTTTGACCAGAACTATAATCGTGCTTACACATATAATCTTGGTAATTATTTTAGAATCGAAGAGAGTATTCAGGCATTTTATGGAATGGCACGTTACAAAGGTCTAAATTTTACATTAACAGCAGGGTTAAGATATGAATCAACTAAAACCGACCTTACCAGAATACCTGAAATTAATGATGTAAGAGATGAGAACATTACAAGTACTCAACAAAATAATTACAGCAATTGGCTTCCTTCGTTAAATGCAACACTTGATTTAAGCCCGCAAATAAGATTGAAAGCTGCTTACTATAAAGCAATTGGACGTGGGAACTATCAGCAAATTGCTCCGGTAGCTTCTGTAAATGACGCTGAGCAAAGGAGAAGTCAGGGAAATCCTGATTTAAAGCCAAGAAATGCAACAAACTACGATATTCAATTTGAATATTATTTTGATGGAAGAAGTAGTTTATTGGCTTTTGGATTTTTCCATAAGAACATTAAGGATGATATTCGCTCAGATGAATTCATAGATCCAACCGATGGTTATACTGTTACAACAAATTTTAATGGATTGTCTGTAGATGTTAGTGGTTTTGAGCTTAATTTTATTAAAGGTGATTTTAAAGGAATATTACCAGGCTTTATGAAAGATTTTGGAATAAGCTCAAATTTTACTTTCCTTTCAGGGCGAAGAGAAGTGGAAGAAGATCAATACTCAGGTAGTATTCAATCACTACCCAGAACTATGCTTAATTCACAATTATTCTATCAAAAAAATAAATTTGATGCCAGAATTGCCTGGAGCCATGTAGGATTCTACGTAAAAAATGCAAATGATAACAATCCGGGAGAAGCTATAAATGATGATCAATATTGGAAGCCTTTTAATCAATTTGATTTATCAGCAAACTATAGATTAACTGATAATTTGTCTGTTTTTTCTGAATGGAAAAACTTTACAAATGCCAATAGAGGTTTTACCCGAGGTAAAAACTTGCTTATTGAAGATACTGAATTTGGAAGTTCTATTTGGCTTGGATTAACATTTAAACTATAGTAGTAAAATTAATACATAATAAAACCGAAAGTTTTATTAGATAACTTTCGGTTTTTATCTTGCCTTTGGTTCATTTCAAACCACAATGTAACAAAAGTAAAACATGATGCATTTTCGTTTATCATTTATATACACAATAGGGTTATTGTTGTTTTTAATTACTACTTGTACTATAAGTAACAGGAGTTCTAATTCTAAAAAGAAAACAAATAAACTTTCACAAATATGTCAGCCTAAAGATTCTGTAATAAAGGTATGCGCGCACAGAGCATACCATAAAATGGCTCCTGAAAACTCATTACAATCGGTAAAAGAAGCTATTGTAGCCGGTATTGATTTGGTTGAAATTGACATACGAACAACCAGCGACGATAGTTTGGTGATTATGCACGATGAAACCATTGATCGTACAACAAATGGAACAGGAGCCGTTAAAGATTATACTTATGCAGAGCTACAACAATTTTACCTTCGAATAGAAGATTCTGTAACTATCTACAAAATTCCGACTTTATTTGAGATGCTTTCGTTGTTGAAACACACAAAAACCATTGCTAACCTTGATCAGAAAGCTGTTAACCCTGATAGACTGCATGTCATGCTGAATAAATTAGAAATGCAGCAGTCTGTCATTAGCTTTACTGGTGATTGGAAACAAACAAAAGAAAATCTTGCCCTGAATGATTCTTTTTTGGTAATGCCATTAGCTAAAACAAAAGATGATATTAGCTTATACTGCGATAGTGTTTTTTCGCCACTGATTCATCTTACCGATGAAACTTTTACTTCAGAAAATATGAATTATCTGCATCAAAAGGGAAAATGCGTTTTTGTGAACATCTTAAAAGATAAGGATAAAGCTTTTATTGAAGGAGTAAGCACAGTAATAGATTCAGTTATTGCATTGCATCCCTGTATAATTCAAACAGATCATCCCAAACTTTTATTGGAATATTTAAGAAAAAAAGGATTGCATGATTAATCTCCGGATGCTTTCATAAGTATAGTTGATTAAGATTCGTTGGGTTTGCCCGTTTTTAAAAATTAGCTCTTTAGAAACGGGCA
>JAOARS010000156.1 GCA_025210415.1 Marinifilum sp.
GATATTATAAAAAGGTAATTACCGGATATCCTCAAAGTGAGGAAAAACAAAGTGCTTTTATCGGGCTAAAGAATGTGTATGTCGATTTAAATAAGGTGAATGAGTATTTTGCTTTTGCTGAGTCGGTTGGAGACAATACAGCGGTGCGTAGATCTGAAAAGGATTCACTCACATACATTTCAGCAGAAAGATTATACATGTCGGGTAATACAGAGCAGGGAATCAGGGCATTTGAAAGTTATTTGGCAAGTTATCCGGCAGGTATGTTCCGCTTAAATGCAAAATACTATAAAGCCGATGCAGCTTTAAATCAGCAAGATTATGAGAATGCATTAATTGGGTTTGAAGAAGTGATTGATCAGCCGGATAATTTGTTTACGGAAAAGGCATTGTTGGCAGCTTCTCAGCTGAATTTCAGAAATAAAAATTTTGTCAAGGCAAAAAATCAATACCAACGATTAATTGCAATGGCTGAAATACCAGAGAATGCTAATGTTGCCAAGGTTGGTTATCTGAGGTCGGTTTACGGTTTGGGCGAATATGATAATGTGATTTTGGCTGCAAAAGAAGTGCTTGAAATGCCAAAAATTCAGGAAGAAATGATTCGTGAGGCTACTTTTAAAAGAGCAAAATCATACCTGAGCCTTAACAAGAAATTAGATGCTTTGAAGGATTTAAAAATATTATCAAAAGAAGCTCAGACTGTTGAAGGAGCCGAAGCAAAATATAGAATTGCCGAGGTATATTATTCACAAAATAATTTCAACGAAGCCGAACAAGAAATTAATGGTTTTATTGAAATGAATTCTCCGCATCATTATTGGCTTGCAGAAAGTTTCTTATTGCTTTCGGATGTCTTTTTAAAGAAAAATGATGAGTTTCAGGCCAAATATACGCTACAAAGTATTGTAGATAATTATGGGTCGAAAGAAGATGGAATCGTGGATCGTGCCCAGCAAAAACTGAATGTTCTTATTGAGGTGGAAAATAAAAAAGAGAAAGAGATTGCCAATAAATCCGTTGAAGTGCAATTTGAAGGAACTGATAGCATTCAGAATAAAAAGTTATTTAATGAAACACCTGTAAAAAGCGATTCTTTAGGATTAGATGAAGAACGAATGATGCTACAGGAAATGTTAGACGAAGAAAAAGAAGTGGAGTAGTATGATAATTAGAGAAACAATGTTGAAAAAGATTTTATTGGCAATTGTAGTTTTCGGTTTTTCCTACTCAATTGCTTTTTCGCAAGAACAGAGAGAATTAGATAAAGAAGTTAAGGTGAGGACAACTTATCAACCTAAAATAAACAAGGCGAAAAGGTTAGGGAAGCTTCCTGTAATTAAGGATACAACCAGGTTTGCACCAAGCTTCGATTATTTTGTGCAAACAAGGCCACTTAATGTTGGCTTTTCGCCTGCAGAAATTCCTGCTGCTAAAATTGTTGGTGAGCCATTAAAAAAAATACATTCTCACGATTTAACTCTGGCTGGGGGTAATTATTCTACCCTGTTTGGCGATTATCGATTTAATAATCAACGATCGAAAACAACAGATATAGGCTTTCATTTGCGTCACTACTCAACCAATGGAAAATTGACATTGGAAGATGATGATAAAGTGAAGCCTGGTTACTCTGAACAGTTGGCTGAAGTATATGGTTCAGCATATCTTGATGAAGGAAAGATATTAGGAAAACTGTTTTACAAGCATACAGGATTTAATTATTATGGATTTCAGCAACTAGATGATGTGGAGAGCTATTTCCTAAACTTGTTTCCATATGAAGAGCAAAAACTCAATAATTTTGGATTGAATGCTCAATATCAGTCTGCTTTTAAAGATGAGGAACAATTAAACTTTGGACTTGGATTAAAGTATGAACACTTTTCTGATGATATTGATCTAAAAGAGAATGATATTTTAATTGCAGGAAATGCCAGAATAAGAAGAGGAGATGCTTTTTGGAGTTTGACTTCGGAGTTTGACTATTTTGCCATTGATGGATTACACCATTGGGAGGATGTAAATCCTGTTACTGAACGAAAAACTTTAAAATGGAATTTAAATCCTCAATATTTATTGCAAACAGGAAGTTTAAATCTGCAACTGGGAATAAATGCTGTATTAGCAACAGGTGATGATTCTGAGGCAAAGTTATATCCGGATGTTAAAATTGATTTTGAGGCAATTGATGGAATTATGAGCTTGTTTGCAGGTGTTAATGGTGATTTAAAAATGAATCGTTACAAAGATGTAGCAGAGGAAAACAGATTCATTTATTCTGGATTGAATGTTGCTCCAAGTAATGAGAAGTATAAATTATTCGGTGGAATCAGGGGAAGTATGTCATCTAATTCTTCTTTTACACTAAGTGCGGAATATTCTACAATTGATGATCAATACTTCTTTGTGAATAATTCAATCTGGGTTGATCCGGCTGACCAATCTTTAATTACACCAACATATTCAAATAAATTTGGCGTTGTTTACGACAATGTTAATATTCTTCGATTAGGAGCCGAAGTTACAATTGGATGGAGTGATAAGTTGGAACTAAACTCAGCAGTTTGGTATAACAATTATTCAATGGATAAGCAGAAAGAAGCATGGCACATGCCAGATTTTGAATTGGAAGCCAATGCAAAATATCAATTTACAAAGGATCTGACATTTCATGCCGGGGTTAATATTACGGGAAGTCGTCCAGTACTAACAATGAAAACGGATTTGTTGAATAATCAGGTGATATCAATTGTCGATACTGAAAGAACGCTTGATGCGGTTTACGATTTAAATATTGGAGCTAACTATAGCATAAATGAACATTTTTCTGCTTTTGGACAAGTAAACAATCTGTTTGCAGATAAATATTACCAGTGGGATGGATACCCTTCTCAAGGACTTAACTTTTTGCTGGGAGTGAAAATAAGTTTATAAAATAGAAACAACAATGTGTTGCAAGGGGTGCCAGAATTGGCATCCCTTTTGTTATTACCTAAAATCCGCAAGGACTTTTCTTGCACCCTTTGTAAAAAAGAGTTAAGGCAATTGTGTTTCACTCATTTGGATGAAATGATATTTTTTCTTTTGCGTGATACTTAAGCAAGATGCCTGCGGATGTAAGGTATTATTTACGATAATATATTGTAGATTGAATAGTTTTTACTAGCTTTATTTTAATTAATTATTCTCAACCACATGAATTTATTTTTTACTTCAGCACATAAGCGAGTATTATTACTGATATCTTTTTTATTGTTATTTACTGCATTTGTAAAGGCACAGCAATCGGAACGATGGAAATTATCAGTTAATAATGATCGAAAACCTTTAGAAATTCTAATGGATCTTGAAAGCAATGAAAAAGGAGTTACATACTTGTTTGATATTAGCAGAGATACTTTAAATATGGCATTCGTTGCAGAAGAAGCACTTACATGGAAAAAACATGGTGTAAGTGTATATGCTATGCCAAAGAAGAAAGAGGTGCTAAAACTAAAGCTTGATGACGCAGATTTAGAGAATGTACAAGTTGTGTTTTATCGCATGTGGAAAGCTATGCCTAAAGGTTTTAAAAACGTTACAACTTTGTTTGAGTTGCGTGAATATGGAGTAACCGAAAATGGGAAAAAAGTAGATAATTTTATTATCAAATTTAAAATGAAACGTCCCCGTCGCAGCCAGTCTATTTCTTTTTAAAATAGTAATTTTCAAATAAACATAAATTGAATTTGATTTTAATAAGTTTTATTGCATAAATGTACTTCATCAAAAACTATCGAAATGCATGATTTTTCATCATTTTCCTGCCTGTACATTCATCATTTTTATTATCTTTGTTTAACTTTTGTTTTTAGGTTTTGGTGAGTTGGTAATCGATTGATATTTAAAGTGTTTGAGCTTTGTTGTATGTTGCAGTTTTTCCAACTTTTCATTAACGTTTTAATTGCCTTAAAACATTCTAAAATTTGCACAAAAAAATATTAGAATTAAGATTGGATAATCAATCCGTTAAATTGATTATCTTCTAAATTCTTTTTCGAAAACTAAAGATCTGTTAGATGAGTGATTTAGAAAATAAACCAAATGGAAATGCTGAATATTCTGCTGATAGTATTCAGGTATTAGAAGGTTTGGAAGCGGTACGTAAACGCCCTTCCATGTACATTGGAGATGTTAATGTTAAAGGTTTGCACCATTTGGTGTACGAGGTGGTAGATAACTCCATTGATGAAGCTTTGGCAGGATACTGTAACAATATTGAAGTTTTTATTAACGAGGATAACTCAATTACCGTTAAGGATGATGGTAGAGGTATCCCTACGGAAATGCACCAAAAAGAGAATAAATCAGCTCTGGAGGTGGTTATGACAGTTCTTCATGCCGGGGGTAAATTTAACAAAGATTCATATAAGGTTTCTGGTGGTTTGCACGGTGTTGGAGTTTCCTGTGTAAATGCGCTTTCAACTCTTTTAAGTGCTGAAATTCACCGTGAAGGGAAAGTTTATCTTCAGGAGTACAATCAAGGGAAACCAAAAGAAGACATTAGAGTAATTGGTGAAACCAATGTTACAGGAACAATTATTACTTTTAAGCCTGATGCTTCTATATTCTTAACACTAGAATATAAATATGATATTTTGGCTGCTCGTTTAAGAGAATTGGCGTTCTTGAATAAGAATATTCGTCTGAGTATTACTGATAAGCGTGATCAGAATGAAGAAGGCGAATACAGACATGATTCATTCTATTCAGAAGAAGGATTAAAGGAATTTGTTGAATATCTTGATAATACTCGTGAACGTTTAATTGAAGATACAATTCATGTTTCTACAGATAAAGGCGAAGTACCTGTTGAGATTGCACTTCAATATAATACTTCGTTCTCGGAGAATATTCACTCATATGTGAATAATATTAACACTATTGAGGGTGGAACTCACTTGACTGGATTTCGTCGTGGTTTAACACGTACCTTAAAAGGTTTTGCTGAGAAATCAGGAATGTTGTCGAAATTAAAGTTTGACATTAGTGGTGATGACTTCCGTGAAGGCCTAACTGCGGTTGTTTCTGTAAAAGTTGCAGAACCTCAGTTCGAAGGACAAACAAAAACCAAGTTAGGAAACTCTGAAGTTTCTATTGCGGTTGATCAGGCAGTAAGTGCTTCTCTGTCCAATTATTTAGAAGAACATCCTAAAGATGCCAAAACAATTGTTCAAAAAGTGATTATGGCGGCTACAGCTCGTCATGCTGCACGTAAGGCAAGAGAATTGGTTCAGAGAAAAACAGTTTTAGGCGGATCGGGACTTCCTGGTAAACTATCTGACTGTTCTGATAAAGATCCTGCAAACTGTGAAATTTTCCTTGTTGAGGGAGATTCGGCAGGTGGTACTGCAAAACAAGGACGTGATCGTAAATTCCAGGCAATTCTTCCTTTAAAAGGTAAGATTTTGAATGTTGAGAAAGCGATGCAGCATAAAGTGTTTGAGAGCGATGAAATTAAAAATATATTTACAGCTTTAGGAATCACCTTTGGAACAGAAGAAGACAGTAAGGCTGTGAATATGGAAAAGTTGCGTTATCACAAGATTGTAATCATGTGTGATGCCGACGTTGATGGTAGCCACATTGCAACTTTGATTATGACATTCTTCTTCCGTTACATGAAACCGCTTATCGAAAACGGATACTTGTACATTGCAACTCCACCATTGTATTTGGTGAAAAAAGGTAAAAATTCTGAATACTGTTGGAACGAAGACCAAAGACTTCGCTTAATTGAAGAGTGGGGTGGAGGAAAAGAAAGTTCCATGCACATTCAGAGTTACAAAGGTCTTGGTGAGATGAGTGCTGAACAATTGTGGGAAACTACTATGAATCCTGAATATCGTACCCTTCGTCAGGTAACTATTGAGAATGCAGCTGAGGCTGATCATGTATTCTCAATGCTGATGGGAGATGAAGTTCCACCACGTAGAGAATTTATCGAGAAAAATGCTACTTATGCAAATATTGATGCATAATTATTAGATAAAGACAAAAAAGCCCTTGAGATTTACTCAGGGGCTTTTTGCTCTAAAATAAATATTGTCCCCAAAACAACTTTTCAATCTTTCATTAAATGATAATTGCTCCAAGAAATATTTGGGCTTTCAGTAAATACTTAAATCAATATTAAAATGAATATCTGTGTATTTTGTTCTTCTAGTAATTCAGTTGATGATATTTACTTTAATGAAGCCAGAAACCTTGGTAAACTAGTTGGTTCAAAAGGTTTAGGATTGGTTTATGGAGGAACCAATGTTGGTTTAATGAATGAAGTCGCTCAGTCAGTAAAAGCATCAGGAGGAAAAGTTTTTGGAGTGATTCCTAAATTAATTAATGATTATGGAATTTCTGCTGATAACTTAGATGAACTGATTGTTACACCAGATATGACTGAAAGGAAAAAATTGCTTCGCAATCATTCAGATGCATTTATAGCTTTACCAGGTGGATTTGGCACATTGGAAGAAATTCTTGAGGTAATAAGCTTAAAGCAGTTGGGCTATCACAATAAACCTATCGTATTTATCAATACCAATGGTTTTTATAACAACTTAAAAGCTCAGTTTGAACAATCTTACCAAGAGAATTTTGCAAAACAAGAATATCGTAAATTATTTTTCTTTGCAGATAATTTCCAAGATGCAATTGGTTACATCGAGAATTATAAGCAGGAAAACAGAGGAACCAAATGGGATTAATTTATTGAGAATTGTTTGTTGATCGAATCCAATAAGTTTTTGATCTTAACAGGTTTTACAAGATAATCATCACAACCGGCAGCAATGGCTTTGGTTTTGTTTTCTTTCTCAACAAAAGCAGTTTGTCCAATAATTGGAATTGCAGCATTTTTATGCTTTATTTTTTTAGTTGCTTCATAACCATTCATTACTGGCATCTGAATATCCATAAGAACAATATCAACATTAGCCGATTCGCATAAGGAAACTGCTTCGGTACCATTTTTTGCCCAGTATATTTCAGCGTTGGTACGCTCTAAGGCTGTTTTAAAATAGGCGAAATTGTTTCTTTGATCATCAACTATTAGAATCTTTTTTCCTCTCCAATTGTAAGAACCTTCCTGCTTATTGCAAGCCTTATCTATACTAAAAGGAAACTGAATATAGAAACATGTTCCTTCATTTTCCTTTGATTCTACCCTTATTTCACCACCTAAAACTTCAGTTAATCTGTGGGTTATTGTTAACCCTAAGCCTGTTCCTCCATGCGTTCTGGTATCCGACCCATCTATTTGCCGAAACGACTTAAAAATATCTTTTTGTGCTTTTTTCGGAATACCAATTCCTGTATCTTTAACAAATAATTCGATTAATGATTTATCTTCAATTATTTGATATCCAAACTCAACAGAGCCTTTGTTGGTGAATTTGATAGCATTTTCTATCAAATTAGATAATAACTGCTCCAACCTTTTTGCATCAGTATAAAACATGGAATCTTTGTCATTAAAAGCTTTCTGAACCTTCAAAGTAATATGAGACTTGGCTCCGCTATTCTTTTGCCCGTAAAATTTCTCGAATAAAGAAGTCATTATTCCATTTAGGTTTGAGTTGGCCCAGTTTAATTTTATCTGTCGCGACTCAATTTTCGATAAATCGATGATATCGTTAATTAATTGAAGCAGGTTGTTGCTACTCTGCTTAATCAATTCACCATATTCATATCTTTCGTTTTCATCGATATGTTGTGAAGTCATAATATCAGTGAAACCAATAATATGATTCATTGGAGTTCTGATTTCATGTGACATATTTGCTAAAAATGCAGATTTAAGAAGATCCGATTCTTCAGCTTTATTTTTTGCTTCAGTTAAATGCTTTTCGTATAGTTTTCTTTGGGTAATATCACGATAGATTCCAAAAATAGCAATTGGTTTATTATCTACAATTATCGGATTTCCTGCAATCGAAACATCAATCAATTCACCAGCTTTACACTTTCTTTTGGTTTCTATTTCAACAAGTTTCCCATTTGCCATTAAACTATTTAATTTAGTTGCCTCATGTTGTCGTTCTGCATCGGCAAGCAAATTATCAATAACAACACCTTTGATATCCTGAGTAGTGTAGCCAAAAAGTTCAGTAAATTTTTTATTGATTTTTATCCCTTTACTTTCGTTGTCGGTAATGGCAATTGCTTCTGGCGAATTTTCAAATAATTTCTCAAAATAAGCAGTTTCAATATTTAATTGCTTTTCGATTTTCTCACGTTTGGTAATCATTTTATTGGCAAGCTCACCCAATTCTTTAAACTCCTTAAAATGTAAGGACGAAGTATTGATTTTAAGAGATTCAGATGCTGCTTTTTCAAAAAATCTGGTAAAAATATTTAAACCTGTTTGGGTAACTTTTACAACATATCTTGAGAAAATAATAATAAACACTACAATGAAAATAACCAGAAGAACACCATTTAAAATATAACGATTAACATTTACTCGTAATTCTTCATTTCTTTTTGCTATAGCAAGATTTAGCTCCTCCATGTGAACTCCGGATCCTATAACCCATTGCCAATCTTTATATACTTTTGCAAAAGTTAATTTTGGAAATGGAAAATCAGAAACATTGGCAAATGGATCTATGTATTCAATAAAACCACCATTTGAATCAGTTCCTCTTGATAAAAATTCCTGCGCAATTTTATTGCCATTTTTATCGGTGATGTTCCACAAGTTTTGACCTATAACTTCTTTGTTTGTATGCGCCAGACATGTTCCATCAAAACTTAGTATGCCAACGGTAAAATTTTCATCAGATCTTAAATCAGTAATTTTTTTAAGAATTTTTTCTTGAACATCACGTTTGTAGCTATTTACATATTGTGTACAACCAATATACCAATTGAATTCTTTGAAAATTTTAACAAAAGAAATTTTTGGGTGTATTTTTTGACTGTTTTCTTCTTGCCAGGAGTAATCGGTATATCCTTCCCCAATGGTTTTTGCAGTTTCTATTTCGGTTTGAATTATTGGAACACCATAAACATCCTTTACCTTTAGTTTATTTCGACCAATCCAATCAGGATTTTTAGGATCCATTACAACAGTTCCGTTCAAATTGTTAATATAGAAAAACCCATCGCCATTATTAAACCTTACGGGTTGTAGAGCGTTAATAATCAGTTTTTGCAGTTCTTTTGTCGATAATTGGTTTTTGTAACTCTTATACAGATTTTTAGCAATGGTATGAGCTTCGTAAACTCTGCTACTGATATCTTGTTTTAAAAGATTTCGGGTTTGAAGCCTTTCATTTTCGATATAGTTAATAAGAGTTTGAGTTTCCTGTTGTAAAGCTTTTTTCTGATTTCGTAAGAAATCTTCTTTTATTTGAAGTGATTCTCGCTTAAACTTTTGTTTTTCTTGCTGAATCATAAATATTCCAAAAGTCACAATCAGTCCTAATGAAATAGATAGTAATGAAAGTAAAAAAACTTTAGATATACTTCTGTTATTGAATAGTTTATTGAAAATGAACTTCATGAAATCGAAAGGTCGATATTAAATGTTTACAGTGCCTGAAAAAACTTTTGTTGCAGGGCCAATAAGCCATACATTACTGATATTTTGAGAATCAATTTGCTTAAATTTTACTTCTAAATTTCCTCCTTTGGTTGCTATTTTAAAATGCTCTTTGTTGGTTTCAAAACCAGAACCAATTGCTGATGCAACAACGCCTGTTCCGCAAGAATATGTTTCATCTTCTACACCACGTTCATAGGTACTCACTTGTATTTCTTCGTTGTGAAAAGAAACAAAGTTTACATTTGTACCTTCTTGTGCAAATCGTTCGTTGTATCGAATGGCTTTGCCATTTGTATAGGTATCAAAATTATCATGAGAATCAATAAATTCCACATAATGTGGCGATCCGGTATTCATATAATAATGATTTCCGCCCTTTTCAATTCCTGAAACATCAATCATTTTTAAGCTAACCTGTATATGATTTCCTTTATCATTAACCAATGCTTCATGTTCGCCATCTACGGCAATAAATAATGTTTTGTCTTTTATTATACCTAAATGGTAAGCGAATGCAACAATACACCTTCCTCCATTGCCACACATGCTAGCTTCACCACCATCAGAATTAAAATATCTCATTCTGAAATCATAACCTTCAGCATTTTCAAGCAACATTAAACCATCAGCACCAATTCCAAATCTTCTGTGGCAAAGCTGGGCAATTAATTCTTTATGATTTGGCAAGATGATATTGTTACGGTTATCAATCAGAACAAAATCATTTCCTGTTCCCTGATATTTTGAAAAATTAATCTGCATTCTTGTGTAATCCTGTTAATAAATGTTAAATACGTTAAAAAGCAAAACACTTTTGAATTTATATCGTTAAAATTGTAGCGTAAAAGTAAGAATCTTATTGGTTTTCCCTCTAATTCGAAATGTGAAAAGTCTAAGATTTTGATGAATGTTACTTCAAGAGAAATAACTGTTGATTAATTGAATATGATTTTGTAACTTTTTATGTTTGAAAAAGGAATGCAAAGATTACCAATGAGATAGATCCTAAGTTTCACTCTTAAAATTTTTATTGCATTATGAAAGTTAAAGTGTTTTTTGGAAGAGTTTTAACTGCAGTTTTTGGCGGTGGAATAGCCATTATTTTATTTGTATTATTTGTTGATAGAGAAGAGAAAATTATCACGGTTAAAGAACCAGGTTCTGTTCAACTGGCAAATCTTCCGCAAAATGTTACCGGGCAGGTAGATTTAACCCTTGCTGCAGAATCATCTGTCAAATCCGTAGTACACGTAAAAACACTATATACAAATGAAGAATATCAATCCAATCCTTTTTATGATTTTCTTTTTGGAAACAGTAACAGAGGATATCAACAGCAACCCAGTTTGGGTTCAGGCTCAGGAGTAATTATTTCTGATGATGGTTATATCGTAACAAATAACCATGTTGTTAAAGGATCGAATTTAATTAATGTTGTTTTGCATGATAAACGATCTTATGAAGCTAAATTAATAGGACAAGATCCGTATACAGATTTGGCATTGATTAAAATTGAGGAAGAAGATCTTCCTGCAATGAATTTTGGAAATTCAGACGAATTAAAACTAGGTGAATGGGTGTTGGCAGTTGGAAATCCTTTTAATTTGACCTCAACGGTAACTGCAGGAATTATTAGTGCAAAAGCAAGAAACCTTGGAATAATGAGAGATCGTAGTTTGAGTATTGAATCTTTTTTGCAAACCGATGCAGCTGTAAATCCGGGAAACAGTGGTGGTGCTTTGGTTGATACCAAAGGTAAACTGGTAGGAATTAATACAGCAATTGAATCCAGAACTGGATCTTATTCGGGATACTCATTTGCAATTCCGGTTACGATTGTGAAAAAAGTAATTGACGATTTAAAAGAATTTGGTAAGGTGCAAAGAGCTATGATTGGTGTGTCTATTAGAACTGTGGATGCAGCTTTGGCTGAAGATAAAGGCATTGATAAAATAGAAGGTGTTTATGTAGCAGGAATAACTGAAGATGGTGCTGCCGGCGAGGTTGGAATTGAAGAAGGCGATGTAATTCTTGAGATTAATAATACTGTAGTAAACTCAGGATCTGAGCTGCAGGAGCAGGTTAGTAAATATCGTCCTGGTGATGAAATTGAAGTTTTAATAAAAAGAGATGGTAAAAAGAAACAATTTGATGTTGTTTTACGTAACAGGTTAGGAAATACCGACGTCATAAAATCGAGAGGGTTAGCTTTCCTGGGGGCTGACTTTGAACCAATAAGCTCAAAAGAGAAGTATCGACTTCAAATAAATAGGGGAGTTAAAGTAAAGAATCTGCGCAGTGGTAAGTTGAAAGAGGAGAATATTAAAGAAGGATTTATTATTTACAAGATTAACAATACTCCTATTTATAAGATTAATGATATTGATGAAGCCTTGCAAAATGTTAAGGATGGGGGAGTTTTTATTTCAGGTATTTATCCTAACGGTAACGTGAAGTATTATGCCTTTTCTCTTAAGGATGAATAGAAATCAAACGAGAAAAATATAAATATTCGAATAAAATGACAATTAATTTTGACTTTTTTTATTAAAAAGTATAATTTTGCGGCATATTTTCGATGAAAAGGGACTATGAGACAATTAAAGATAACCAAATCAATTACCAATCGTGAGAGTGCGTCGTTAGACAAGTACTTGCAAGAGATTGGTAAAGAAGATCTTATTACAGTTGAGGAAGAAGTTGAATTGGCGCAGCGAATCAAAAAAGGCGACCAAAGAGCTTTGGAAAAGTTAACCAGAGCGAATTTGCGTTTCGTTGTTTCTGTGGCTAAGCAATACCAAAACCAAGGATTGAGTCTGCCTGACTTGATTAATGAAGGTAACTTGGGATTGATTAAAGCTGCAGAAAAGTTTGATGAAACTCGTGGATTTAAATTCATTTCTTATGCTGTATGGTGGATTCGTCAGTCTATCCTTCAGGCATTGGCAGAACAGTCTCGAATTGTTCGATTACCATTGAACCAGGTTGGTTCGTTGAACAAGATCAACAAAGCATTTTCGAAATTCGAGCAAGAACATGAAAGAAAGCCATCTCCTGAAGAATTAGCAGAATCCTTAGAGTTACCTGCAGATAAAGTTGCAGATACCCTACGTGTTTCTGGTCGTCACATTTCTGTCGATGCTCCGTTTGTTGACGGAGAGGACAACAGTTTGTTGGATGTATTGGTGAATGATGATTCTCCAATCGCAGACAGAAGTCTCTTGAATGAATCATTAACCAGAGAAATTGATAGAGCTTTAGCTACTCTTACCGAGAGAGAAAGTGATATTATTAAATTGTTCTTTGGTATTGGAATTCAAGAAATGACCTTGGAGGAAATTGGCGAAAAATTTGGCTTAACACGTGAACGTGTTCGTCAAATTAAAGAAAAAGCGATTCGTCGTTTGCGTCATACTTCCAGAAGCAAATTATTGAAATCATATTTGGGATAACATTCCCGCGAAATAACTAAAGCAGTTTCGAAAGAAACTGCTTTTTTATTATCTGCTATTTTGAGTTTTTCTCCTTTAATTGTTTCTGGAGTTTGTACATTTCATCTCTGTATTGAGCAGCCTGAAGAAAATCCATATCTTTTGCAGCCTTTTGCATTAATTTCTTTGTTTTCTCAATGCTCTTCTCCAAACTTTCCTTACTCATGTACTGAACAACCGGATCAGCAGCTATTTCAACAGTTTCTGGTCCAGCGTATGCTTTAGGTTCTGCTTTTTGAGTTTGTTCGATAATACTTTTCTTCGATTTTACAATTTGTTTAGGAGTAATTCCGTGTTTTTCATTGTACGCTAACTGTTTTTCTCTTCTGTGATTTGTAGAATCAATGGTTTCTTTCATGGATTTGGTAATTTTATCAGCATACATGATCACTTTCCCATTCACATTTCGAGCAGCTCTACCAGAGGTCTGAATAAGTGATCGGGTAGAACGCAAAAAACCTTCTTTATCCGCATCAAGAATTGCTACCAAAGAAACTTCAGGTAAATCCAAACCCTCACGAAGCAGGTTTACACCAATTAGAACATCGAATTCTCCATTACGCAGGTCTTCCATGATTTTTACGCGATCCAAAGTATCAACATCCGAGTGTATGTAGCGACAACGAATGCTAAGGTTGGCAAAATACTCTGATAATTCTTCAGCCATGCGTTTGGTAAGCGTTGTTACCAATGTTCGCTCATCTTTTTCTGTTCGCTCATTAATCTCAGCAATCAAATCATCAATTTGGTTTAAGCTTGGGCGAACATCAATTTGTGGATCAAGCAAACCTGTTGGACGAATTACTTGTTCAACCACAACACCTTCGCACTTTTCCAGCTCATAATCGGCAGGTGTTGCACTCACATAAATGGTCTGATCGGTAATTTCTTCAAACTCCTCAAACTTTAAAGGCCTGTTATCTAGTGCAGCAGGCAAACGGAAACCATATTCTACCAAATTTATTTTTCGAGAGTGATCGCCACCATACATTGCACGAATTTGTGGAATGGTAACATGACTTTCGTCGATAACCATTAAGAAATCATCAGGAAAATAGTCAATTAAGCAAAAGGGACGGGTTCCGGCAGGCCTTCCATCGAAATATCTGGAATAATTTTCAATACCAGAACAATGTCCAAGCTCTCGAATCATTTCCAAATCAAAACTAACTTTTTCTTCCAAACGTTTTGCTTCAAGGTGCTTGCCAATCTCTTTCAGGAAAGCAACCTGCGCTACCATATCGTCCTGAATTTGGTGTATGGCCGATTGAACGCGATCTTTACTGGTAACAAAAATATTAGCGGGGTAGATGGTAACTCTTTCGTAATCTTCAATTTTTAATCCGTTAATCGGATCAAAAGAATAGATTTCATCAATTTCATCATCCCAAAAGATAATGCGGTAGGCAAAATCAGCGTAAGCGGGATAGATATCTATGGTATCGCCTTTCACTCTAAAATGCCCACGTTCAAACTCAACTTCGTTTCTTGAATAAAGTGCATCAACAAAAGAGTGCAGCAATTTGTTTCGCGAAATAATTTGTCCTTTTTCCAGAATGGTAACATTGTTGTGAAAATCATCGGGGTTACCAATACCATATAAACACGAAACCGAAGAGACCACAATGACATCCTTTCTTCCTGAAAGAAGGGCGGAGGTAGCACTAAGTCTTAGTTTTTCGATTTCATCATTAATCGATAAATCCTTTTCAATGTATGTATCGGTTACTGGTAAATACGCTTCAGGCTGATAATAGTCGTAGTAAGAAACAAAATACTCAACAGCATTATTGGGAAAGAAATTTTTAAATTCGCCATACAACTGAGCAGCCAAAGTTTTGTTGTGACTCAGAACCAAAGTTGGCCTTTGAACCTCTTGAATAACATTGGCAACTGTAAATGTTTTACCTGATCCGGTCACACCAAGAAGGGTCTGAAATGGAGAACCATCGTTCAATCCATTGCTTAACTCCTCAATAGCTTCAGGTTGATCGCCTGTTGGCTTAAATTTCGATACAATTTTAAAGTCCATGAATCCTCTTTTTCTTTACTACAAAGCAATGCTAAAATAGAGAAACAATGTGAAACGAGCATGATTTAAATAATTATTACATACAAATGGCTATAATTTTTTAAATCTTGCGGCTTCCATCTAAATTCATATAAATTATAAACAGATGAACCTAAAAATATTTTTTGCACAAAAAAATGCCGACTTTTTAAAATTAGTCGGCATTTAATTAGGGCCTGCTGTTTTTATATAGCTAGACCTGTAACTTGTTGATAACTAAGTTTAGATGTTGATAAAATGGTTCGTCCAGGTTAGCTTAAATGCATGGTTTTGATTAAATTAAAGTCAAAACCCTTGCAGTTATGATCAAATACACGCCTGAAAACCAGTTATCATTAGAATTATTTGAACATCCGTTCGAAACCGAACTGGACAGGAAAAACAGGTGGGTTGTCCTTGCCAAACTGGTGCCCTGGGACGATCTGGCCAATATTTATTGTAGCAAGCTGAATGCCACCTCGGGAC
>JAOARS010000157.1 GCA_025210415.1 Marinifilum sp.
CCCTCTCCTTTTTCCACTGATTGGGGTTGCGGTATTACATTGATATGGCCGGCAAAAACACCGCCTGCTGACAACAGCATTATGAGAATACTTACTTTTATTGAATTTATCATCATTCTATATTTTAATTATTTATTCTGTAATTTGGCATAGGTCAGTATCGGGTACAGGTAAGCCCAATTGCTCTATTTCGGTATAAACCTGATCTGAATTACTAAATTTCAAGGCCCACTTTTTAAAGAATGAAGTCAAATCTTTTCCCGACACTTTGCATGCGGCAATCATAAAATTTCTCATCATATCCTGATCATTATTTGTTTCAGGTTTTTCTTCGCGGAAGTATTTGTGCAAATCAGGATAAAACATATCGCCAAATGCAAGGTGTAACTGGTAAAACATTCCCAGTCTTACCCAAACACTGGTAGCATCGGAATTAAAAGATTTTGTATTTTCCGGCTTATCAAGGTATTTTTTTATTTCTTCCCAATGCCCATCGCGTTTTAAGCGTGATTCCTTTATTCCAAAGTACTTTTCAGTGACTAAACTAAACAGGTTAACGGTAACTTCAGTCACTTCGTCCCAAGTCCAGGCATACATTTGGTGCATGTGGCCAATCTCGTGCCAGGGTCCCCATCCGTCGCTTTTCATTAGTGCCGGATCGAGAATGTATTTTACCGCATCCAATTCTCTAAAGGCCACCCTGTAATCGTAAGCAAACATATAGTATTCCTGCCCTGTATACTCTGCCATTAAAAGCTTATGTGCAATGGGTTGGTGTAACTCCGATGAACCGTCCAGTCCGCTTAAATCGTTTTGGACTTTCATAATCGCATCAATTGTTTCCAGTAATTCATCCTGATTTTTAGATTGGTATTTCAATGCATTCTCTAATGAAACAACCAAAAAGGTTTTTTCTCCAATTAAAGTAACACTGCGGACACCACTCATACCCGAAAGCATTTTTTTCCAGTTGGCATTGGTAGTTTTTTTGTAATGATAAACAGGACTATGTGTCCACCCTTCCTGAAATTCAATGGTAACTTTACCTTGGGGCTTTTTTTCATCAGATGTGAATCGAATGTAAACTAAACCGCCTATATTACCAGCATTAATGGTGTTTATGCCTTCTTTAAGCTCATGATTTTCAGGTTTTGTATTCCAGTCTTCTCCTCTTGAATAAGTACCTATAAGTAACTCTGGATAGTCGTTTCCCTCATCAAGCGTAACTTTAACTTTTAGCTTGGCGTAGGGTTCTAAATACACTCCTGTAGGCTCAAAATCAGAATGGTAAAAAGATAAACCTAATCTTTCCCATTCTTCGGTATAGGCCGATATCATTTGATTGAAATGCTGAACGGAATCTACCAATAACTCCGTTGGGAAAGGTTCTAATGGATCGGGCTGAGGAACAACTCCATTGTCCTCCACACACGCAAATAAAGTTAACACTGCCAACATTGCCCCCGCAATTATTTGATACAGCATAGGTATAACTGTGTGTTTCTCTCTCTTGTTTTTCATTTGTTAAAAATTAAAACAGTTGAATGTTTTTTTACTGAATTAGTTATTTAATAGTTCGTTAGTTTTTAGTCATTGGTTTGATTTGCAAGGCACTCAAGAACAACTTGTTACAAAAACACACCTTAACTACCTAAATCACTACAAACCTGACAGTTAAAAAATATTACCGAAGCATTGTTATTAACTTAATAAATCAATTCTACATTAGCCACTAAGGGACGATGGTCAGATACCACGGGTTCATGCAGTAGCATGATGTTTTTTCCTTTGATTTTTACCTTGCTGTTACTTCGGTAAATAACATGGTCAAGCTCAGCTTTACCGGGTCCTTGAAAGCTTAAATTATCCTCTCCTTTGTTCATCAACTCAAAACCACGTTCATTAAAATACTGCATAGTGGGTGAAGTAGGTGTACAATTAAAATCGCCGCATATAATTATTGCTTTGTCTATGGTATCAAGATATTGTATTAATGCTTTTGCTTGGTTTAAACGGCTAGACTCACCTTCGTTACTTTCAATCCAGTCGAAATGGACATTTACAAATATAATGGTACAAGCTTTAGTTACTTCTACTTCATGAATGATTGAGGAACGGGGCTCATATATTCCATCGGGCAGTTGCAATAGCTTTGTTGAAACCAAGGGGTTTGCTACCAAGGTTGCCATACCATATTCACCTCCTTCAAGATTCATGAATTTACCAAAGGTTCCGGCCATATTTGTTTTTTGAGCTAAATAATCAGTTTGCCCAACACTATCAGAACGCAAACAGAAATCATCAATTTCCTGTAAGCCACACAAGTTGGGAGCTTGTGCTTTTATAATTTCAGCAGAACGGGATAAATCCAGAATCTGATCCATTCCTTCACCATGCTTGATATTATACGATATTATTTTTAGCTGACTACTTTGTTTTTGGTCGCAAGCATAAAAAATACATATGCTCAGGCAAAATGCAACAAGTATTATTTTTTTCATTATTTGTTTGATTGTAATGTGTATTTGATCATAATTCGTTAGTCTTTAGTCATTGGTAATTAGTTTGATTTACAAGGCACTCGAAAACAATTTATTACGAAATCATGCCTCAAAAACATAAGCTGCTATAAATCTGATAGTTAAAAAAAATAACGAAGTATTGTTTGAGAAACTGTTTAAAATTTACCTTTCAGCTTTTTTATATGAAGAAATGAAATCTAACTTCGTTAAATTCTATTTAAATAGAACTACTATGACCTACGAAGAGGGCTTTGCCGTACGCATAAAATTTGCCTCGTTATTACTTCATTTTTATTCACAAAATCATTTTAAAACAAGACATTCATGAACTCACATTGTTCGGTTCATCGATAAAAAACGCTAAAAACAAATTTAAACTGTTTCTGAAAAGTACTTTCAGTCGAAATTAAGATATAATAGGCCATCTATTTTTCTCGATGACAATAATGAGTTGATGATTAAATTTTGGATCATAAAACTACAAACTCAGTAGAACTAACCATGACCATGTAAACCTAAGGGAATTCATCGGGACGCATTTTCTGCATCGGCATGATACTATTTTCCAATATGGCTCATTTAATATTACATTTGGTATTAGAAGCATAACAAAGAGTCGTCCTAAAAAACAACAAATTTTAAATTGTATATTTTTTGAACGACTCTGTTGTTAAGTATCTATTCTGTTATTACACTTCCATGAATTGTTATTTCAGCTAAAGCAGTATAGAATTCCGGCCCTTCCAAAGCAACAAACTTAAAATATCTTGCTGTTGGTGCTGTGTCAAGAATAAAATTTTGTGCATCGTCTGTCAAAGCAAAAGGAAACTCTCCCATGTCAGACCAATTGTTTCCATCCTCACTCACAAAAAATTGAATTTTTGTGTGTACATAGTCATCTCCCTCTAATCTATAACATTCAAAACTATTGATAGCTACTTTTTGTCCCATATCAATTGTAAAGTAATGTGGGTAATCAGGAGTTGATATCGAGTATGCGGTTTGCCAATAAGTATCCAAATCATCATCAAATACATAATCAATATAACCTTCTTCATAATATATTTCTTCAGATGAAAAATCGACCACTGTCCAATTTTCTTTTGATATTTTGGTGGTCTCAGACGGAGTTATTTCCAATTCTTTAACATCTGATTGATTGCCTTCTGCATCAACAACTATTATTTTCAATTTTGTAGGTACTGCTTTCAAATTGTCGATAAGCCATTCTCCGTTTTTTTCTGCTTCAGCTTTAAAACTGGCTGATTGCTCTTTCTCTCCTTCGGGAGTATAATTCACAAGCACTTTCAGATCACTTTCGGTAACATTTGTCCATTTAAGTTTTATACCTCCAAAGGCAGGTTGTACCTGAATTTCATCAATTACAAGCAAAAATGGAGGCGTATCAGGTGTTCCTTCTATTTCTCGCGTTTCGGATGCATTGCCATCTTTATCATAGGCAGTAAACATAAATTTGTATTCTTTGGTGTCGCTAAAACCATAAATGGTTGTTTCGTTTGCATATGAACTTGTTTTTACACTACGCTGTACTCCTTTTGAATTTGTAAACTGAATGTCAACATACAACAAATCTTCATCCTCAGAAGGAGTCCAGGAAAAATGAAGCGATCCGTATCCAGGTGTTGTCTTAATATCGAGAACCGATTTCGGAGGCGTATTGTCTAATCCGTCCTTTTCTTTGTCGCAAGCAATAAAAAGCAAGAAAATACTTACAAGTATTGCCTTCTGTAGGTTATATTTTTTCATGTGTTTAAAATTTATCTTTATTGTCGCATGAAACTCTCAAAAATTTAAATTATAATCTTACATGTAATTTTTAAGATTAAAATTTACATGCTCGTTTCATGTTATTTTTTACGTTTTAAGTAAGAATGCAAATAGCAGAATGCAAGGTTCATTTGTATTAAAAAAATCATTCCATGTCTTTTCTTTCTGTTACATTCATCGTAAATGAATCAATATTAAATACTGAACAAGAGAGAAGCCAAATCATACCAACTGGTTGCTTGATTTGCTCACTTTTCCGAAAACTTTCAAGAATGTTTCGTTTGCAACTGACTGTAAACAATCGGTATTAATATGTGCAAATACATGTTGGTAAATAACACGAATTCTGCTTCTCTCCTTTTGCCCACTTAATTACCAACCTGGATTCTGAACCAGATTTTGATTGATCTCTAACTCACTAATACGAATTGGGAGCAAGTAGTAGCTTGGTGTGTCAAACACACGAGTTTCCGCATTGGTTACCTGATAAAACTCCTGCGCTGTAGCACCCTTAACGTTCCATCCTTGTACAGGCACATTAAAATATTTGTCGCCTAATTTCCACCTTCTGATATCCCAACAACGATGCCCTTCAAAAGCCAATTCAATATTTCGCTCAGTACGAATAATTTCTCTCATTTCTTCCTTGGTAAATGCTGTTTTACCCACTTTTTGCCAAGCCTCTTTAATGCCCGGAATTCCAGATCTTTTACGAATTTTATCGAGATACTCAATCACTTTTGCATGGCTCCCGATTCCTTGAGCTTCATTTAATGCTTCGGCATAATTCAAGTACAACTCAGCCAAACGAATAAGTGGCCAAGGGTAGTTTACGATACGATCCTCTGCTGCTGTTATGATTGTTTGGGGATGCACTCCTTTTTTAACCAAATAACCAGTGGGCAATTTATTTGATGAATCAAGATATCCATGTTTTTCTTCAAATTTCATTTCCATAATGGTGGTGTCACCATTGATTTCAAAATTACCACGATCGTATGCAACACTGGCGTAAAATCGAGGTTCTCGATTTTCATGCAACTTTATTATGTCTCCACTTATATCGTAACGATTGTTGTAATCAAATTCAGGATCAACATCAATGGGCAAACCATTTTTAGTCAAATAGGTTTCTACAATTCGAAGTGTAGGAGATTGTCCATTGTAGGCATCTGCCCCTTCTTCCCTAGGTGCTGAATGTCGTTGCCATCCATAAAAATGTTCTTTCTTAGAATATCCCCAAATCAATTCATTATTCCACGGTTCCACCATCATGTAACGATAGTTGGATTGTGCATCTGCGCCTGCGCCATGTTCGTACAATTGAACACCTTGGCTTTCAGCATCCTGTATTGCCTCCAAAGCTAAATCGGCAGCTTGTTGCCATTTGGCATTGTTTTCGTTCAGGCTCATTAGCAATTCTCCGTCTACTCCCTTAAAATTGCTATAATATTCCTTGTTTCCGTTAAAAAGAGGGCTGGCTGCATACAAATACATTCTTGCTTTAAGCGATTTTGCCATTAATCCTGATACTCTTCCGTATTCGTTGGGACTACTTACAATTTCAGGAAGTTTCAAAGCCGCTTCATCAAATAGCCTGGCTATAAATTGTACACATTCATCGTAAGGTTTTCGTTTTGGAAAAAACAATTCTTTATCGGCATTTAAAGGAACAGCTTTTTCAATTAAAACAATAGGGCCATATTGTCTTAACAAAATAAAGTGATAATACGCACATAAAAATTGTGCTTCCCCTTTCCACCTGGTCTTTAACTCGTCAGTTACACCAAGTACTTTATCAATGTTTTCTAAAAACACATAACACTGCCTGATACCATCATACAGGTCTATGTCACCATCAGTTGTCCAATAATCAAAAAAAGGATCGTTGGCATTCAATTCGCCTTTCATCATTCTTTTTGCATGGTAATTAGATCTATCCCAAGGTGTTGCCATTTCATCTGTTCCCCAAAGGCCAATAACTTCAAACATGTCATTTTCCAGTGGCATAAAGGAATAAAGTGAGTAAAGGAAATTTTGTGCTTCAGCAGGCCTTTTAAAAGCATCATCCAAACTAGGGGTATCGTCGGGAACGATATCCAAATAATCGCAAGAAGCAATTGATAGTGCCAAAAAAAGCAATAGAATCGTATTTTTATATCTTTTCATGATAAGTTTTCTTTAAAAATTTATTTGTGCTCCGATGTTGAATACTTTTTGAGGTGGATAACCTAAACCATTTCCACCACCCATTTCAGGATCCCAAAGATCAAACTTCGAAAAAGTTAAAAGGTTTGTTCCATTTGCAAACACTCTTAGCTTGTTAAAAGTATATCCAATCTCGGCATTTTTAAGACGCAGAAAGCCCCCGTTGCGTAACCACTTCGACGATTTTTGAGTGTTGTTTGTATTTTCTGTTGCTGATAAACGAGGATAAAAAGCATGTATGTTTTGGTTCTCTTTTGTCCAATAATCATCGGCAATTGCTTTTAACACATTTCTGTCGTACTGAGCAAAGGGGTGAATCTTCGTAATAAAAAAGGATACGTTTGTAACTCCCTGAAAAAACAAAGAAAAATCAAGTTTTTTGTACTTCATTGATGCACCAAAACCATACACAATTTCCGGAATACTTGGGTGTCCCATTGGAATGCGGTCGTTGTTGTCAATGCGACTCATTCCATCATACTTTGCAGATACATCCCGGTATTTAATATCTCCTGGCAGTACTACTGAACTGTAAGTTTGTTTAGGGCTGTTTGCTATTTCTGCCTCATCAATAAACAAGTGTTCGGCATCCAGTCCCCACAACTGATTAATTGGCCGGCCAATTTCTGAAAGGTAAGGATACTTAAGTGTTGGTTCATCTATTTCCAACACTTTATTCGTGGCATAGGTAAAGTTTGCTTTAAACGAAAAAATAAAGTCACCAAAATTATCATTGTACTCCAAAGATGCATCGAAACCTTTGTTTTCTACTTTTCCAAGATTTGCAAAAGGTTTTGCATTACCAATCCCCACAGTACTTGGCACTGTATTTCTTTTCATAAATATACCGCTGCGTCGTTCGCGAAATACATCGGCTTGCAAAGTAAGCTTATCAAACAAGCTCAATTCCAGTCCTAGATTTATTTTACGTCCTACTTCCCATCTTGCATCCGGATTTCCATATTTCTCAATCTCAATTCCAGAGCGAGAAACATCAAAATTTTGTCCGAATGTAAAACCACGAGAGGAACTATCGAGATCTACCTCATCAAGGTATGGGAAACGACCTCCAACTTGATCGTTACCAACCAAACCATAGGAAGCTTTGAATTTTAACAAGGAAACTATTGGTTTTATGTTCTCGAAAAACTTCTCATTCGATACAATGTATCCCATTGCATAAGAGGGAAAGAACCCAAAGCGCTTACCAGAAATAAAGTTCTCGCTACCGTTATAACCAAAATTGTATTCTGCAAAATAACGGTCGTCAAAAGAGTAGGTAAAACGTCCTGCTAATCCTTGTGTTCGGTAGGGTAAGGAACTATAAAACGTATACGGATTAGCATCAGCATATTCCTTTTGGCTGTACACCAACATTCCGGTTAAGGCGTGCTCTCCAAATTCTCGATCGTAATTTACTGCAGTTTGAAAATAATAAGTCCGATCAGCAACTCCACTCGTTTGAAAATCCAGAGCTGTCTGGCCTGAGTTACCTATTCTTCTTACTGTAAAATCATAATCGTTGGTTTCACTGTTTAATGCGTATTTACCCACTTCGTAGTAGAAAGGTTTCATCGAACGACTCACCGATGTGGAATTATAGGTCTGAAACGAAGCTAATCCGTTCACTGAAAGCCCTTTTGTAATAAAGTTTAATTTTTGATCGATGTGCAAATTAGTGAACATTGTTGCTGAAAAGTTATCTAAATATCCCTTAAGCATTTGGGCATAAGGATTTAAAGATTCTAAACTTCCTGACTTGTTTCCATACAAAATATGATCTTCGTTGTTTTGCTTGGGAAAGATAACAGGAAAATCCACAGGGTTTGAGTCCATGATTTCTCCAAAAATAGAAGATGGACTAACTTCAGGCCCAGTGTAATCTTCTAGAAATGCAGTAATTTTTAAGTCTACTTTTGTGGTTGGAGACAGCTTAACGGTAATGTTGTTTCTAAAATTGTAACGTTTAATGTCAATATTCGTATTGAAATCGTTTATACTAGGAACTTTAAGCATCCCATTGTCGTGAAACATCGAAGTTGAAAGGTAATATTGTATTTTTTCACTTCCTCCCCTTACATTCAGGTTGGCTCTTTGGCTCATTGAAAAATCCTTGAATAGGGTATTGTACCAATCGACATTAGGAAAAATGTATGGATTTAAAGCTTGCCGAGTTCCATCGATTTTCTCCTGACTGTATTTGGGCTGTAAAAAAGGATCGCGTGTTAAAATGGCCTCGTTATACATTTCCATATAATTTACACCATCTGTAAATTCAGGCATTTTCGTTGGCTTGGTGATCGAATTCTCCAAACGAATGCTAATTTTAGGTCTGGGTAGTGCTTTTCCCACTTTGGTGGTAATCAAAATTACTCCGTTAGCTCCTCGTACACCATACAATGCCGTTGCACTTGCATCCTTCAGAATAGAAAAATTCTCAATGTTTTCCGGATCCATATCATTTAAGTCTCCAGTAGTTACTTCAATTCCATCTACCAAAATCAACGGTTTTTTATTGCTTCCAAAAGTAGAAACACCACGAATCCAAAAGTCAGCTCCATCGGCTCCCGGCTCACCCGAACGTTGTACCGAAATCACTCCAGCCAAGCGGCCTGCCAATGTAGTTGACAAAGAACTAGTTGGAAGTCTTAGAGCATCAGGTTTTACAGTGTTAATAGAAGCTATTACACTTGCTTTTTTTTGCTTACCAAATCCTACAATTACTACCTCATCCAAACCTTGAGCATCTTTAACCAAACTAACATCTATTACTTTTTTATTGCCTACTACAACCTCCTGTGTTTTCATACCAACAAAAGAAAATACTATAACTTTATGTTCGACAGGCAGTTCAATTGCATACTCTCCATCAATAGATGTAACGGTTCCTATTGTGGTTCCTTTCACAAAAACAGATACACCAGGTAAAAGAACTCCGTTTTCATCGGTAACACGCCCTTTAATTTTTTTGTTTTGAATAACAGATATTGGCTCTTTAGCTGAAATAGCATCAGTTCGTTCAGAAATGATAATTACGTCATCATCCAACTCATAGTCTAAATCGCGTTCATGCAAAACATCTTTCAAAAGCTCTTTTAAATCTTGCTGTTCAATTTCCAAACTAATGGTTTTCTTCTCTGAAACCAAATCATGATTGTAGAGGAATTCATAATCAGTTTGATCCGTAATTTCCGAAAAGAACTCAATTAAATTTGCATTATACATATTCATGCTGACCAATGCATTTTGTCCTTTTACGTTTGCTGAGAGTTTTAAAACACCAATCAGCATTAACATTGCACATAACTTCATTCTAATTAAAGTTTTTTTCCATCTTCCTTTATTAAAAAAGAAAGCAATTCTAAAAGAATTTTTCATAAATTTGTAAAGATTACAGTTACACATTTGTATTCATTTAATGATTCCACTCAGATATGAATACAGTAATTATTATCATTTCGGGTTTGTTGGTCGCAAACCCGTTTTTTTCATCTTATCTATTTAAATTCTGTACGAACTTTTTTACCAGCATTTTTATTTGGTGTAATTTTTCTGAACAACTATGGTATTGTTTTTTAAAACAAAATTGACTTCGTTTGTTTTTTCGATCATTCCAAGTAACCTGTCTAATTTTTCATACCTCTTTAAAGTACCTGTAAAATTAATGTCTGCAACTTCAGTATTCTGATAAAACACTTTCACGTCATACCACCTTGACACACGATTCATAATATCAGATAAGCTTGATTTCTGAAAAACAAATTTTCCATCTTTCCATGATGTATATAAATCAACATTAACTTTTTTACTTTCCAAGTTTTTAGCCTCTTTGTTATAAACAGCCTGATAACCGGGATTCAGAAGAAGCGTTTTTTTATTATCTCCATGATCTTTTACAGACACGCTTCCCTCTACCAGTGTTGTACGAATGTTTTCTTCCTCTGCATAGGAGGAAACATTAAATTCTGTTCCCAAAACATGTATCTCAACACCTTGAGTCTTTACAATGAATGGCCGGTTCTTATCTTCGCTAACATCAAAATAAGCTTCTCCTTCCAACAATACTATTCTTTGTTTTTTTTCAAATTTTGTCGGATATTTTAACCGTGTCTCTGAATTCACCCAAATCTTTGTACCATCTTCTAATTTTAATTGATATTCTCCTCCCCGTGGCACAAATAAACTGTTGTAATTTATCATCTCATTCTTCTTGGTACTTGCATCATATACTAAACCCGAATTGGTATGATTAATTACCGTTCCGTCTTTTTCAGTAATTTCATCTCTTTTTTGGTTATCATCCAGACTTAAAACCTTTCCGTCTGCTAAAACCAATTCAGCTTTCTGCGATCCGGGTTTAATCGCTAAAAGCCATTGTTCTTCTTGCAAGCTCCTTGAATCTTCAAGGTGCATTGCCACGAAAAACACTCCAATCATTAGCAAAACAGAAGCAGCATAAGGCAACATTCTCTTAATAAGATTTACACGACGACCTAAATGTTTTTTCTTCATCTTATCAAGATGCAGTTGAAATGCTGTATCAACATTGGCTTGTGGTTGCTTTAAAGCTTCCTTTGAATTGACAGTGAAAGATTTCAATTCGTCATAAAAGCTTTTGTTTCGCTTATCTAACAACCACGATTTCAGCTCCTGTTCTTCTTCATTGCTATTAAGCTGCCCTCCTAATGATTTGGAAATAATATTTATAATTTTTTCATCCATTTGTCTTTACAAGTCAATTTGTAAATAATTTTATTCACACTGGAAAGACATACTGGATTTAAAATGATGTGACAAAATTTTAGCTTTTTTTCTTTCTTTATTAAAACCAACACTTACAAAAGCATACAATTGCCACATTTACAAGCAACAACACTTGCAAAATAAAATTACCCAATTTGGGAAAAGACATTGGTTTATTACAAAAACTTTATTTTCTTTTGAAAAAATAAAAAATAGAACAGATGTGGTGATTTTAACTTGTTGCGGAGAAATTTGAATGCTCTAACCATTTGTGTGCGTACTGTATTTACCGATATGTTCATTTCTTCAGCAGCTTCATTGTAAGTATATCCACTAACACAACAAAGCATAAATACTTCACGACATTTTTGGGGTAATTCATTTATTGCAGAATAAATTTGCTGAGAGTTTTCTGTTTTGATGGAATTGATACTTGGTGCAGATTCTTTTTCTTCCAGGTATTCTATATCGTGAATCAGTTTTTGCTCACGCTTGATGTAGTTTAAACTTGAATTTCGAACAGAACGGTAAATGTAAGACTGTAAGTTACTGGTAACAGATTTAAAACGCTTTTTTTCCCAGAAATCAATAAAAAAATCCTGAACAATATCTTCTGCAGCATCAGCATTTTTAACGATGCTGTGAGACCATAAATATAAATCCTGATAATATTGCTTAAAAAACGCTTCGTAAGCTTTTTTACTTCCTGCACGCAACAATTCATCAAGTATATTTTTTGACTCAGGCATTTAAGCTTATTACATTGGTTAGTTGGCAACAAATATAAAATTTTTTTTACTATACACTCCTTTCATATCTGTTAAGTTTCAAACTCTTTACTCTTAAATTTCTGTTTTATAGTAATGCCATATTTTTTTCAGAAGAACTTAGCTCAAAATTGTATAAAGGCTCCGTATTCATGTTACATTTTCAGCCATTCAAAGTATACAATACTTCGTTAATGTTTTTTAACTCCCAGGTTTATAGCAACTAATATTTCCGAAGTGTAATTTCGTAATAAGTTGTTCTTGAGCACCTTGTAAATCAAACTAATAATCAATGACTAAAAACTAACGAATTTATTAAGTATAAGTAGCATTATAAATTAACAACCTGTCTTGCTTTGAAGTAGTTTCTGATCTAAATAAAGTTATTTAAAATATGTCCAGATACATGTACTCCATAAATAATTTTAAGAGTAGATAAATTGAACGGATCGTTTAATTTATAATAAATCCATTAGTTATTTTGACTTATTGTTTTCTACGATTTGCTAATTTTAGGCGTTCTATAATCTAAAGTTTTAACCATCATGAAAGAAAAAAAAGAAGAAAAACTGTATATCTGTAAGCCTTGTGGTTATGTAATGAAGGAAAGCGAACTACAGGATGTGTGCCCTGCTTGCGGTTTGCCAAAGAAAGTATTCGAACAGTACAAAGAAAGAATGTCGCCTGGGCGCAGTAAAATTTTACATCTCGACTTGCATCCGATTGCAGTTCATTTCCCTCAAACTACCTTGGTTTTTGCTTTGCAAGCATTATTAATCAATCTATTCTTCCCAAACTTCTATCCTGAAATTTTATTGGGTACTGCAAAATTCTCGGCAGTTATATTTCCTTTTACTGTATTTGGTGCTTTTTTAAGCGGATTAATCGATGGAAAATTACGTTTTAAGTCAGTAACTACTCCTATTCTTAAAAAGAAAATTATTTATAGTACTGTAATGCTTATTGCTTCTTTCTTTACTCCCTTTTTAGCCTGGAAAGGAATTGATGATTTTCAGTCAAAAATATTTTTATTAATTTGTGGTACTATTGCACTAATTTGCGGTATTGTATTGGGTCATGTTGGTAAAAGGCTAATGAATATTGGTATGGGTGGTGCTGTTAAAATTTGGGGAAGAAAATTTTAATTCTTTTTATTTGCAAGCTGGTGAAAATACTAAAAATCAGTTAGTTCTATACACATAAGACTGCCTTAAACAATAAAGCAGTCTTATTTTTTATACTATAATTCATTTATAACATACTTGTTATTTTTTTTAACTGTCAGGTTTGTAACGATTTAAATATTTAAAATGTGATTTTGCAACAAGTTGTTTTTGAATATCTTGCAAATCAAACCAATGACTCGAATATTATTATAGATCTTCTATAACATATATGAATGTCTTATTCTCCTTTGATGATAAATTTAAACCTTCATTTATTCCTGCTCCGGTTAAACTTGCAATTCCACGACCAATATCGTTAGCTTGCTGGCCTTTTATTAGTTCCAAATCGTCCATCGAGTGTAAAATTTTACTTGAAGGAACAATAATGTGTAATGTCTCCGACAAGAAAATCGTTAACAGTTGATCTGAATCCTGAGTGTCCAGAATTAATTTTCCGGTATCAGCAATTGCGTACTCTGCTTCAACTATAGCGTTTCTTGCATTACTAATTTCGAATGATTTTTTGTGTAAGTCAATACTCTTTAAGCGAATGAATTCAAACTGTACATTCTCTTTGCTTGCTGCCTCGATAAATAATTCCTGATCTACTTTAAGAGAGTCGTTACCCAACTGGTTTGAATTCGCTAGAAATGAATCCAAAAGGTCTCTCCTGTTTTCTGCCGAAAATAAATCTTGTTTTTGTGTAAATGTTCTGACTTCCATGCCTTTTAGATTTTTAATTAAAACTATCATGCAAAAGGCAAAAGCAATGCCAAAATTCAATTCAAAACACAAGAAATAAAGAAATCACACAAATCACTGATTACATAGAAGTTATACGCGCAAAATACATTCCAATACAATTGTTAATGTTATCCCACTTTGAACAATTTTGGAGTATTCTGTGGCAATTTCTCACATCAATCTTACAACCCGCATTTTCAGGTCATTTAGCAGTGTGACAAATCTCCCCGTATGTGGAAATTTTTCACAATTTAAGAATAGTTAAAATTTCTGCAACTCATTCTCTGTTTCGCAGAGGGCTTCTTATTTTATTACAAAGCAATTTTATAGTTTGCCATCGAAAAAATAAATTTGCTTCCTTTCCCAAGTTCACTTTCTATCCTAATTTCACCTTTGTGTTTTTCCACAAACTCTTTACAAAGAATTAATCCCAAACCTGTTCCCGTCTCGTTTTCGGTTCCGTTTTGAGTTACTTTCTCATCTATTCTAAACAGTTTATCTATTTTTTCAGGTGCAATGCCAATTCCATTATCGGCAACAGTAATTTCTATAAATTGCTCTGTTTGCTTGGAACTAACGGTAATTGTACCTCCACGTGGTGTAAATTTAATTGCATTGCTTACCAGATTTCGCACAACTGTGTTAATCATGTTCTCATCAGCAAGAGCTGTAAGGTTTTCATCTATGTTGGCCGACAATTGAATTTCTTTGTTTTCAGCACTTCCGGTAAGCAAATTAACCACCTCATTAATTAAATTCCATAAATCAACTTGTTGTGGTTTATACGAAATATTATCGGTTTGCATTCTTGCCCATTCCAACAGGTTTTCTAACAATCGATATCCTCCTCTTGCTGATTGGTTAATGATTTCATGAAAATTTTTTAATTGATCCGAGGTCAATTCATCTGAACTATTCACAAGAAAATCAGATGCTCCGATTAGTGATGCAAAAGGATTTTTTAAATCATGTGCTATTATTGAAAAGAATTTATCCTTTGTTGCATTAAGACTTTCAAGTTCTTTTCTTTGTTTTTCAATCATGATCTTCTGTCTGGTCAACTCTTCCTCAAGCTGATCCTTTATCATCATTCTTTTTTTGATGTTTTGCAAAGGGGTCAAAACAGTATCAATAATTTTAATATCGAATTTGCTCTCAACGTCTCGCAAATTTGCTTGTGTGCATTCTAATAAAACCGTATCGATTTTAGCCCGGGCCGAAGCCGAACGTGTATCAGTATCAATTAAGGCATATTCGCCAAAACTTTTCCATTGATCTAACTCAATAAAAATATGATCCTCATCGTGAATCTGTACACAACCTTCGGCAATTATATAAACAGCTCCACCCGGATCGCCAATGGTAAAAATGCAACCTCTGGCCGCAACATTTTTGATTTCAACAATTTCAGATAAATACTTGAAAACTTTTTCATCCTGTTCGGCCAGAAAATCCAGTTTTTGCAATAATTCAATTTTGGCTTTGGAAGATAAGATCATTTTGGTTTGTGATTTGGTCGACTACAAATTTATTGCTTTCTCGCTTAAATCAGTAAAAACCTGAAAAATAAAAACAAAAAAACTGCTGAATTCATCAGCAGTTTCAATTCATTTTGTATTTGATTTAGAATAATTTAAATCCTAATGTTACATTAAACATCTTGTTCTTTTTCAGGAATTCCGATGAAACATCGCTTAGGCCAAATTCATAGTCAACATCCAAAGTCAACTTCCAAACATCAACACCTGCTCCAACCTTAGCATTCCAAACTGCTCCTTTTAAATCTTGATCTTTAAACTTCTGATCAAAAGTTTTAGAAAAGCTATCATCAATTCTGAATGATGCAACAGGCCCGGCAAATCCTCTCAATTTAAATGCAGGCAGTTTTACCAATTTATAACCTAATAGCATAGGTATATCCATGCTTTTGGTTTTAAAATCTCCTTTAACATCACCAATAACAATTTCCGACTTGCGCGAAACATAGTTCAATTCTGGCTGAACATACCATTTGTTCAAATTAATTCTTAAGAATGCACCTAACATCATTCCATTTTCAGCATTATCTTTCACAGTTTGAACATCAGGAACTTTTGTATCTAATTTTGTACTTACCAATCCAGCATGCACACCAAAATTAACAGGTGACGATACTTGAGCGAACAATGCAGAACTGAATAAACAGACAACTGCAAATAAGATTAATTTCTTCATAATTAAATTATTTTCAATTTTTAGAACTACTAATTTAAGAGTTTTTTTCACATTCATCATTAATTTAGAATTATTAATGCTTTAATTCGAAACATTCACTGCATTAATTAAGATTACAGACATAAAAAAACCCGACTCAAAAGTCGGGTTTAACATCTGATTATAATAGAGTTATAATCCTAATTTTGTTTTCATCTTTTTCGACAAGACATCTTTATGAATCATGAAAGACATGGTTTTGTAAGCTACAAATGGAAATGATGCATAAAAGTATCCGTTGTACTTGTTGCTATCATCTGCCCAAGAGTTTTTTACGATAAAATACTTGTTGTCTTTCTGATCTTTAGCAATACCTACAATGTGCATTCCATGATCATCGGTAGTGGTGTAATTATC
>JAOARS010000158.1 GCA_025210415.1 Marinifilum sp.
AACGGTTGTATTGGAACGTGTGTTGGATATCATTATGCTATTCATATTCCTGTTAATTGCATTATCAACTCAATTCTCTGTAATTGCAAACTTTTTCACAAACAACCCTGAAGTAAGCGAAAAACTGTCGAACGTGTTTGCCTCTGCATATACATTGTATACCTTAATTGCCATTACAATTATAGTTTGGTTGTTAAGAAAAAAGTTTAAGCATACCGGCTTTTTCAAAAAAATAGATCAAACACTTAAAAATTTCATGGATGGTTTCCGAACCATAAAAAAAATTGAAAACAAATGGCCATTTGTTCTACACACTGTGTTCATTTGGGTGATGTATTACCTAATGACATACATTTGTTTCTTCAGCTTCGGGTTTACATCCAACCTGCCGGCATTGGCCGGATTAACAGTTTTTGTAATGAGTGCTTTTGGAATGGTTGCCCCCGTACAAGGTGGAATTGGAGCATGGCATTTTATGGTAATTGGTACACTATTGGTTTACCTTCCGGGAGTTCACAACATAGAAAGCATGTCCAGAAGTTTTGCTTTGGTTGTACACGGAGCACAAACTGCCATGATCATTATTGTAGGAGCATTATCTGTAATTGCTCTTCCTTTTGCCAACCGAAAAGAATTAATTAAAAACAAAGCTCAAGCCTAATATGGGAAGTTTTACGATCATAGAGGTAAACGATGATAAAACCCAAAAAGAATTTCTAGAATTACCTGTTCGATTGTATCGAAATGAAAAAAACTGGGTAAGGCCTCTCGATTTTGAAATCGAAAACACATTCAATCCCAAAGAAAATAAAATGTTTCAGCATGGAGAATGTTGCCGTTGGATCATGACCAATGGCTCCAATGAAACCATTGGGCGTGTTGCTGCGTTTATCGATCACAAATCAAAAGATTTGAATGATCAACCAACCGGAGGAATCGGTTTTTTCGAGTGTATTGAAGACAGAGATGCTGCTTTCAAATTATTTGATCATTGTAAAAAATGGTTGCAAGAAAGAAAAATTGAAGCCATGGATGGCCCAATAAACTTTGGCGAAAGACATCAATGGTGGGGATTGCATATTGACGGAAATCACAGGCCTGTCTACAACATGCCTTTCCATAAGGCTTACTATAAAGAATACTTTGAAGATTATGGCTTCCAGGTTTACTTTAAACAGTTCACCTACAAAACCATCTTCTCCCCTAATAGCTTAAGCGATATCATCAAATGGAAAGCTGATAGGTTAACCAAAAATCCAGATTACAGGGTAGAACATTTTTCAAAATCAAAAACTCAACGTTTTATTAAGGATTTTGTTCACATTTACAACGAAGCTTGGGTGAAAGAAATACCAGGAATAGAAGGAATTACAGAACATCAAACCCAAACCCTGTTCGACGATCTAAAGCCTATTATCCATGAAAAACTGATGTGGTTTGCTTATCACAAAAATCAGCCAATTGGTTTTTTTATCATGATTCAGGATTTGAATGAATACCTGCAACACATCAATGGTAAAATCACCTTATATGGGAAACTAAGATTTTTATACTACAAATATTTCCAAAAAAATAAAAATGCAATTGGCTTGATATTCGGAGTTGTTCCCGAATTCCAAAAAAGAGGAATCGAAGCAGCTATGATTTACGAGTTTTCAAAATCAGGATTAGATAAAAAATTCCCATTTCACACCCTGGAAATGAACTGGATTGGAGATTTTAACCCAAGAATGAGCCATTTAATGAAACACATCGGAGCCGAGTTATACAAAACCCATCACACCTATCGAAAATTATTCGATGAGAAAAAAGAATTTAAACGATCAGAAATTATCCAATAATCTGGGTTCGATTATAAAATATCTATCACAGAAAATCAGATTTATTTAAGATTTGCTTTAAAAAATTTCTACTCAAAATCAGTGCAAAATGTGACAATATTTTTAATCGAACTCAGGTTAATAAAAAAGGCTGCAAATTGCAGCCTTTCCTGTTTATAGAATTTTTACAATCCATTTTCTGAATGAAATAATATTCGCATTAGTCGAACATCTTCCTCCGAATAATCTTCCTCTCCAAGTTCATCCAAAGCTTCATCAATATCATCTGTTTCGGCCTCATAAAAATAATCAAGAATCTCATCTTGCTTATCTTCATCAATCACCTCATCAACGTAATAATCCAAGTTTAATTTCGTTCCGGAATATACAATTGCCTCCATTTCTCTCAGCAAATCCTCATATTCCATCCCTTTAGCTTCAGCAATATCCTCCAAGTCCAATTTTCTATCGATACTCTGAATGATATACACCTTAAACTTCGATTTATCGGCCACCGAACGAACTACCATATCTTGTGGCCGCTCAATATCATTTTCCTCAACATGCTTTGCAATAAGAGCTACAAAATCTTTTCCAAACCGCTTTGCTTTACCCGCTCCAACACCTTGTATGTGCGACAGTTCCTCAATTGTTGTTGGATAATGAATTGCCATTTCTTCCAGCGAAGGATCCTGAAAAACCACATACGGAGGCACATCTTTCTGCTTAGCAACTTTCTTTCTAAGATCTTTTAACATCGATAACAATGCCTCGTCCATTGCTGCAGTACCTCCACTCTTAGGAGCTTCAGCATCCACACCTTCAAAGTCATGATCATCGGTAAGCATAAAAGGATAAGGTTTTTCTAAAAACTTATGCCCCTCCGGCAAAATCTTAATCACACCATATTGCTCAATATCCTTTTCAACAAATCCATTAATTAAGGCTCTTCGATAAACCATATTCCAGAAATGCTGACCTTTCTCATCTCCGCTTCCATACAACTCCAACTGATCGTGCTTATATGATTTAATTGCAGAATTTTGAGATCCAATTAAAATATTGACCAAATGATCAACTTTAAACCTTTCCTTAACCCCTTTTACAAGGTTTAAAGCCTTAACAACATACTCCTCTCCCTGGAATTCTTTTTTAGGATGCAAGCAATTATCACAGGTGCCACAATTTTCTTCCTGATGCTTTTCACCAAAGTAATGCAATAAAACCGTTCTTCTACACACAGCCGATTCAGCATAAGAAACAGTTTCCATTAACAACTGCTTTCCTATTTCCTGCTCGGCTACAGGTTTACCCTGCATAAACTTTTCCAGTTTTTGTATATCCTTATAGCTGTAGAAAGTTAAACATCGGCCTTCACCTCCATCACGTCCGGCCCTACCTGTTTCCTGGTAGTACCCCTCCAAACTTTTCGGAATATCGTAATGAATTACAAATCGCACGTCCGGCTTGTCAATTCCCATTCCGAAAGCAATGGTTGCAACAACCACATCAACATCTTCCATCAGAAACTTATCCTGGTTGCCCGATCGGGTTGAAGAATCCATACCAGCATGGTAAGGCACAGCCTTAATACCATTAACTTGTAAGGTTTCAGCCAGCTCTTCAACTTTTTTTCTACTCAAACAATAAATAATTCCAGACTTACCAGTATTTCCTTTAATGAATTTAATAATCTCTTTGGTAGCATTTAGCTTTGGCAATACCTCATAATAAAGATTTGGCCTGTTAAAAGATGATTTAAAAACCGTTGCATCCAACATTCCAAGATTTTTTTGGATGTCGTGCTGCACTTTGGGTGTTGCTGTTGCAGTAAGGGCTATAATCGGTGCATTCCCGATTTCTTGAACAATTGGCCTGATTTTTCTGTATTCCGGTCGGAAATCATGTCCCCACTCCGAAATACAATGCGCCTCATCAACTGCGTAAAAAGAAATTTTAACCTGCTTAAGAAATTCAATATTACTTTCTTTGGTTAATGACTCCGGCGCGACATACAACAATTTTGTACGTCCTTCTATTACATCTTCTTTAACTTTTAGAGTTGCCGATTTAGATAAGGAAGAATTCAAAAAGTGTGCAATACCGTCATCCTCTCCAAAATTTCTCATTGCATCAACCTGATTTTTCATCAGAGCAATCAATGGAGATATAACGATTGCAGTTCCCTCTAACATTAATGAGGGCAATTGGTAACAAAGTGATTTTCCTCCCCCTGTTGGCATCAACACAAAAGTGTCGTTTCCGTCTAATATATTTTGGATTACAGGTTCCTGATTTCCCTTGAAATGTTCGAATCCAAAATACCTCTTTAAATTAGATGATAATTCAAAGTTTTTTCCCATGCTTTAATAGATATGCTTACATTTTTGCTATGCGGCCCGCTAAATTAATATTTTATTAGTGACCTAAAATTTTTTAACTAATGATTTTTACATCACCAGTAATCCCCGAATTACAAAAATTAGATACTTTTGTAATTTTAAATTTAGATAATCACTTGTACAAATCAAAACGATTTTAGCTTTTAACAGATTTTAACTGTATAGCGTAAATCAAAATAAATGAGTTTATTTAGCTTTGTGCAAACTAAAACAAAACACAGTGAAATCACCTAAAGACATTAAAAATATTGCAATACAAACAATAGAAGAAGAAGCAAATTCCATTTATCAATTAAAACATTACATTGACGTAGATTTTGTTAAAACTGTTGAACTCATTCTGGAAAGCAACGGAAGAGTTGTAATTACAGGCATAGGCAAAAGTGCCAACATTGCAAATAAAATCGTGGCAACCCTAAACTCTACCGGAACTCCTGCCCTGTTTATGCATGCAGCAGATGCCATTCATGGAGATTTAGGAATGATTCGTCCAAACGACACTGTTATTTGTATTTCGAAAAGTGGAAATACTCCTGAAATCAAAGTTTTGGTACCACTTATCAAAAATATGGGTAATAAACTGGTTGCAATGGTATCTGGCCTTGATTCCTTTCTTGCATTGAACTCTGATTATGTACTGAAAGCAAAAGTTGAAAAAGAAGCCTGCCCAAATAATTTAGCACCCACAAATTCAACTACAGCACAACTTGTTATGGGAGATGCACTGGCCGTTGCACTCCTTGAATGCCGCCAATTTACCGACAGAGATTTTGCTAAATACCATCCAGGAGGAGCTTTGGGTAAAAAATTGTATTTGCGTGTAAGCGATTTGGTTTCGAAAGAAAATCCTCCAAAAGTTGCCATCAATGAAAAAATAAGACCAATTATTCTTGAAATTTCTTCGAAAAGAATGGGTTCAACGGCTGTTGTTAACGATCAGGATGAACTTTTGGGAATCATTACCGATGGTGATCTTAGGAGAATGCTGGAACGAAATGAGGATGTTAGCCAACTTACAGCTAAAGATATCATGACACCAACTCCAAAAACAACAAGTTCTGATGTTTTGGCTATTAATGCATTCCAAACCATGGAAAAACACAATATTACAGGCTTAGCTGTTGTCGACAAAGGAAAATATATCGGCATGGTTCACCTTCATGATATTTTAAAAGAAGGAATTGTTTAATATCTTAGCTTCACAAAATAATTAACTATGTCAGAAAACGAACAATCGTCGGATCAGAATCAAAATCAAATGAGCTTTCTTGAACACCTTGAAGTGTTAAGATGGCATTTAATACGTTCCGTAACAGCTGTACTTGTTTTTGCCGTTGGGGCTTTTGTATTTTACGATTTCATATTTGATTATTTGATTTTGGCACCCAAAAATCCGGATTTTTTCACAAATAAAATGTTTGCTAGGCTTTCTGAATTCACAGGTGTTGAAGCTCTGAAAATCAATACTGCACCTTTTCAGGTAATCAATATCAATATGGCGGGTCAATTTGCCACACACATTAGTGTTTCGTTGGTTGCCGGAATCATTGCAAGTTTTCCATATATATTTTACGAATTTTGGTGTTTTATAAAACCAGCACTTTACTCAAACGAAAAAAAACACGCACGAGGATCTATATTTTACACCAGCTTTTTGTTTGCTTTGGGTGTTCTTTTCGGCTATTATGTTATTACCCCACTATCGGTTCATTTTCTGGGATCATACAGTGTTAGCGATCAAGTAATGAACCAGATTAATCTAAAATCCTACATCTCATCAGTAACTTCAATTGTTTTGGCCAGTGGAATTATTTTCGAGCTACCAATTTTAATTTTCTTTCTAAGTAAAATTGGTTTGGTAACTCCTGATTTTTTAAAAAAGTACAGAAAGCATTCTGTTGTTATCATTCTGATTTTATCAGCAATTATCACACCTCCTGATATTTTTAGTCAGATATTAGTTTGCTTGCCATTGATGTTACTTTACGAAATTGGAATTAAAATCTCCAAACGAATTCAGAAAAAACAAGAAGCTGAATTGGCACAAGAGTAATACCAACATTAATTAGTTGTATTAAACATTACTTAAGTCTGAGTGTTATATTTCTCAGACATTATTTATTTACTAAGATGCAGATATTAAAAAAAGGATTTTTCTTTTTGGGTGTTCTTATATTGTCTTTACTTAGCTTAAATGCAATTGGGCAATCTACTAAAATAAGAGGCCAAATTGTTGATTCCAAAACAAAGCAAGCATTACCATTTGTAAACATTGCTTATAAAGGAACAACAATTGGAACAACCACAGATTTTGATGGAAATTATTTCCTGGAAACCCGAACTCCCGGAGATTCGATTTACATATCGTTTGTGGGTTATAAAGAGAAAGTATTCCCGATACAAAAAGGACAATTTCAAACTTTAAATGTTGAACTGGATTCTGAAACATACGATTTACAAGAAATTGTTGTAGTTCCCGGAGAAAACCCGGCTCATATACTTCTGCGAAAAATTATTAAAAACAAGAAAAAAAATAATCCCGCACGATTTAATTCCTATCAGGCAGAAACCTATACAAAAATGGAGATGGACTTGAATAACATCAAAGATGATTTTAAGGACAAAAAAATCATGCGCCAGTTCCAGTTTGTTTTCGATTACATGGACACATCGGTAATTACAGGCAAGCCATATCTTCCAATTTTCATAACAGAATCCTTATCCGATTACTATTATCAGGACAAACCCAGAGTTGAGCGTGAAGTTATCAAAGCCTCTCAAATGTCAGGAATTCAAGACAATGCCAGCTTAGCTCAGTTTACAGGTCAATTGCACCAAAATGTAAATGTATACGATAATTTTATCGATTTATTCGACATGGGTTTTGTTAGCCCAATTGCCGATGGAGGTTTAAGGTATTACAAATACTATTTAACAGACAGTGCTTATCGCGATGGCAATTGGTGTTACCACATGTCGTTTAAGCCCAAAAGAAAACAGGAACCAACATTTGTAGGAGATTTTTGGGTAGCTGATACAACTTATGCCATACAAAATATGCAAATGCGTATTGCAAAAGATGTAAACCTTAACTGGGTAAAAGATTTGGTGAGCAATAGCGAATTTCAAAAATTAAACGATTCTACCTGGTTTTTGAAAAAATCGAACTTATTTGTCGATTTTATGCTTTCCGAAAAAGATTCTACAAAGCAGATGGGATTTTTCGGAAGAAAAACTGTTTCCTACAAAAACGTAAAGGTTAACGTTCCTTTAAAAGAAGAAATTGTAAAATTAGATAATAATGTAATTGTAAATGAGGATGCATTAACACAACCAAAGGAGTTTTGGGACAATGCACGCCCGTACAAATTATCGGAACGAGAATCGGGAATTTATGCAATGGTTGATTCCATTCAGAATGTTCCTCTTTACAAAAACATAGTTGATGTAATTACCACTTTCATAACAGGCTACTACGTACACGGAAAATTTGAGTACGGACCATATTATAAACTATACAGTTTTAATGAAATTGAAGGAAACCGATTCATGTTTGGGGGGAGAACTTCAAATGAGTTCAGTACCAAAATCATGCTTAACGGGCATGTTGCATATGGAACTAAAGATGAAAAACTAAAATATGGGTTAGGATTTCTGTACATGATTAATAAACTGCCAAGAGAAACATTTGGCATGCAATACAAGCACGATATTCATCAGTTGGGTAAAAGTCCAAATGCTTTTACCGAAGGGAATATTTTGGCTTCATTGTTAAAACGAAATCCGAACAACAAGCTTACTATGCTGAACCAATTCGAAACCCATTACGAAAAAGAATGGTTTCAAGGGTTCTCTAATACACTAAAATTCAGATATCGTGACATAAAACCAACAGAGTTTGTTCCTTTTTTAGATGCTGCAAACAATCCAATCTCAAGAATCAGAACTTCGGAATTGGAATTGCGAACTCGTTGGACCAAAAACGAAAAAGTTGTTATGGGTGAATTCGAAAGAGTACATCTTGGCGGCCCTATTCCTATTGTTAATCTTTACCTAACAATGGGAATGAAAGATGTATTGGGTTCGAATTATGATTATCAGAAAATCGATTTAAGTGTGGAACATACTTTTGAATTGCCTCCGCTTGGCAACCTGTACTTTTTAGCATCAGCAGGAAAATTATTTGGTAAAGTTCCCTATCCGCTATTGCACCTGCACGAGGGAAACGAAACTTATGCATTCGATCCATATGCTTTTAACATGATGAATTACTACGAGTTTGCAAGCGATCAGTATGCCAGTTTATTTGTAGAACATCACTTCAACGGATTGATTTTAAACCGAATCCCATTATTCCGAAAGCTAAAATGGAGAACTGTAGTTTCCGGGAAAGGATTAATTGGAAGTTTAAGCAATAAAAACAACGGTGCTTTAACCAATGCCAAAGCATACATGAAATTCCCCCAAGGACTTTCGGATGTTAGCGAACCCTATTTTGAAGCAAGCATTGGTATCGAAAACATCTTCAAGTTTGTTAGAATTGATGCCATGTGGCGTTTAACTCATTTGGATGATAATCCATATCAGGATTTCGAGGATTTTGGAATTCGAGCCATGCTACAAATCAAATTCTAAAGATATCTTTTTTATATTTGCACAACTCCAAACCATTAAAACAATTGGACAAGGATGATTTTAAGAGCTGAGAATTTAATTAAAAGATACAAAAGCCGTACTGTTGTAAAAGGTGTTTCGGTTGATGTAAAACAAGGTGAAATTGTTGGATTACTTGGTCCGAACGGAGCAGGAAAAACAACTTCATTTTACATGATTGTAGGGTTGATTCAACCAAATGGAGGTAGAATTTTCCTTGATGACAGGGAAATTACCCAAGAACCTGTATACAAAAGAGCTCAACTTGGAGTTGGGTATTTGGCACAAGAAGCTTCTGTATTTAGAAAGCTTAGTGTTGAAGACAATATTAAATCTGTTCTTGAAATGTCTGATTTCTCAAAAGAGTACCAAGCTCATCGACTAGAGGAAATGTTGAATGAATTCAGCCTTCAGAAAATCAGAAAAAGCCTTGGAATTCAATTATCTGGTGGAGAAAGACGAAGAACTGAAATTGCAAGAGCTCTTTCCATTAAGCCAAAGTTTATTCTTTTAGATGAACCATTCGCTGGTGTAGACCCAATTGCAGTAGAGGATATTCAAGATATTGTTCGTCACTTAAAAGATAAAAACATTGGCATATTAATTACCGATCACAATGTACAGGAAACTCTTTCCATTACCGAAAGAGCTTATCTCTTATTCGAAGGTAATATCTTAAAATCGGGAACTGCTGAAGAACTAGCTGCCGATGAAGATGTACGAAGAGTATATCTTGGAAAGAATTTTGAACTTAGAAAACCAGTAAAATAAAAGGATGCAATAGGTTTAGAATACTGTATATAACTTATAGATTTTTACCTCAAATTATTTCTGTAAAAAAATCTTCATTTTTTTCTAATTGTTATTGCAAATTATAAAAAACAGCTCTATATTTGCACCGCAATTAACCCGCGGATGTGGCGTAATTGGTAGCCGCGCTAGACTTAGGATCTAGTGCCGTAAGGCGTGGGGGTTCGAGTCCCTTCATCCGCACTACAGAAAAAATAACCTTAAACCGCCCATACTTACGATACAATGTATCGATGGTTGAGCGGTTTTTTTTCAATTAATACCGATTATTAATTAGTAAAAGCCATTTTTCGCTTTGCTTCCAATGGCTAACTAATGTATATATCGGCATTTCAATTTAATATCTCACTGTTTCGCCTACAGCTCACAGTGAAATTTAAATGGTATAATAAGGTTTTATCTTTTAATAGCTAAAAAATGAACATCACAAAAACCAACATTGATGATTTAAACGCTGTAATCAAATTACAGATTGTTAAAGAAGACTATGAAAGTCGTGTAAACGATGTTTTAAAAGACTATCGTAAAAAAGCAAATATCAATGGTTTCCGCCAGGGTAAAGTACCTATGGGTGTGATCAAGAAAATGTATGGTACTCCTGTTTTAGCTGACGAAGTGAACAAGCTTCTTAGCCAGGAGCTAACGAAGTACATTCGCGAAAATGATTTAAAGATTTTAGGCGAACCACTTCCTAACGAAACTGAGCAAAAAGAAATCAACTGGGAAAAAGATACTGATTTCGAATTTGCTTTCGATATTGGTTTAACTCCGGAATACACTCTTAACCTTAGCAAAAGAGATAAGATGACCTTCTTCAAAATTGCGGTTGATGAGAAGATGATTGACAATGGTGTAGAAATGCACGCTCGTCGCTTCGGATCTAACGAACCTGTTGAAGCAGTTGAAGAAAAAGAACTTTTGAAAGGTAACTATGCACAGGTTGATGCAGAAGGCAAGCTTGTAGAAGAAGGAATTACCAGCGACGATGTAGCTATTTCATTAGAATATATGGCTGATGAAGATGCTAAAAAGAAATTCATTGGCGCTAAAAAAGGTGAGGTTGTGGTATTTAACCCGGCTAAAGCTTTCGCTAACAAAACTGATTTAGCTTCTATGCTTAATATCTCGAAAGAAGAAGCTGAAACTTTAGATGCTGATTTCCAATTCACAATTACAGAAATTAACAAATTTGTTAATGCTGAATTGAATCAGGAATTATTCGATAAAGTATTTGGTGAAGGAACTGTTTCTTCAGAAGAAGAATTCAAAAACAAAATCAAAGAAGATATCGAAAAACAATTGGTTAACGATAGCGATTACAAATTCTTAATTGATGCGAAAGAAAAATTGGTTAAGAAAGCAAAAATGGAACTTCCTGAAGCATTCCTGAAGCGTTGGATTATTGCTACCAACAAAGAAATGGAAGAAGAACAGGTAGAAAAAGATTTTGCAAACTACGTTGACGAGTTCAAATGGCAGTTGATTAAAACCAGATTAACTGAAGAAAACGAACTTAAAGTTGAGCAGGAAGAAATTATGGAGTTTGCAAAGCAACAAGCTCTAATGCAATTCCAGCAATACGGAATGATGGATGTACCTGAAGAATACTTAACAAACTATGCTCAGCAAATGATGCAAAATCAGGAAGAGCAAAGAAAGATTTACGAACGTATGATCGATAACAAAATTGTTGAGTTCCTAAAAGGTGCTATCAAAATTGAAGAAAAAGAAGTTTCTACAGAAGAATTCAACAAGATGTTTGAATAAAAGAAACTCTTACAATACTGAAAAACCACGCTTCGTTGAGGCGTGGTTTTCTTTTTTTAGCTTTATTCAGCTTTTGTTAAGCGATTCTTTTCAAATGGAGAAAATTTAATTAATTTAGGTCTACGAAATTAAAATTCATTCACCTATGGTACCAAAAGACGAATTTAGAAAATTTGCCACGCAGCACATGGGCATTAACAGCCTGACATTAGATAAATACACTTCAATCAGCAACAGCTACATTTCTCCTACAATTATTGAAGAAAGACAGCTAAACGTTGCATCAATGGATGTTTTCTCTCGTTTGATGATGGATAGAATTATTTTCCTTGGTGTTCCAATTGATGACTATGTTGCTAACATCATCATGGCCCAGTTGTTATTCCTTGAGTCTACCGATCCTTCTAAAGACATTCAGATTTATTTTAATTCACCAGGAGGTTCAGTTCATGCAGGATTAGGAATTTATGACACCATGCAATACATCAAATGTGATGTAGCTACAATTTGTACTGGTATGGCAGCATCAATGGGAGCTGTATTGTTAACTGCCGGAACAAAAGGGAAACGTTCTGCATTAAAACATTCAAGAATCATGATTCACCAACCAATGGGTGGTGCACAAGGGCAAGCTTCGGATATCGAAATTACTGCTCGCGAAATCTTGAAATTAAAAAAAGAATTGTATACCATTATTGCCGATCATTCAGGAAATACTTACGAAAAAGTAGAAAAAGATTCTGACCGTGATTACTGGATGACAGCTATGGAAGCAAAAGAATATGGTATGATTGATGAAGTGCTGATGCGCGAAAAATAATCAATCATCTCAAAATCAAAACAAACCTAATGCAGAGTTAATCGTAAAATCATTAACTTTGCATTTTTAGTACTATAAATCAATATCATGGATAAATGCTCGTTTTGCGGGAGAGAAAAGAAAGATACCAATCTTCTGATTGCAGGAATCAGTGGTCATATCTGCGACAGCTGTATTGATCAAGCATATTCAATTGTACAGGAAGAGTTGAAAAATCAAACTGATCTTAACCTGAAAGAGGTCAAATTATTAAAACCAATGGAAATTAAAGCTTTCCTGGATCAATATGTAATTGGACAGGAAGAGGCTAAAAAATACCTTTCCGTTGCCGTTTACAATCATTACAAAAGACTTCTTCAGGAAAGAGACGACGAAGATATAGAGATTGAAAAATCAAATATCATACTTGTAGGTGAAACCGGAACTGGTAAAACTCTTTTGGCAAGAACCATTGCTAAAATGTTACACGTTCCTTTTACTATTGTTGATGCTACTGTTCTAACAGAAGCAGGATATGTAGGTGAAGATATCGAATCAATTCTTACCAGGCTACTTCAGGCATCTGACTACGATGTGGAGGCTGCAGAAAAAGGCATTGTATTTATTGACGAGATTGATAAAATTGCACGCAAAAGCGATAACCCATCAATTACCCGCGATGTATCAGGTGAAGGTGTTCAGCAAGGATTACTAAAGTTACTGGAAGGATCGGTTGTAAATGTTCCACCACAAGGCGGACGCAAGCATCCTGATCAGAAAATGATTCCTGTTAACACTAAGAATATTCTTTTTGTTTGTGGTGGTGCTTTCGATGGCATTCAAAGAAAAATTGCACAAAGAATGAACACTCAAGTTGTTGGTTTTAATGCAAGCAAAGAGAAAGAGCAAGTTGACCAGGAAAACTTCTTACAATACATTGCACCTCAGGATTTAAAATCATTTGGATTGATTCCTGAAATTATTGGACGTTTGCCTATTTTAACTTACCTGGAACCTTTAAACAGAGAAGCTCTTCGAAATATTTTAACCGAGCCTAAAAACTCTATTGTAAAACAGTATACCAAACTATTTAAAATAGATGATATTGAACTAACTTTTGAAGAAAGTGCTCTGGAATACATTGTTGACAAAGCTGTAGAGTTCAAATTGGGAGCTCGTGGTTTGCGTTCAATTTGTGAAGCAATTATGATGGATGCGATGTTTGAATTGCCTTCTGGCGAAGAAAAGAAAGTTTCGATAGATCGTAAATACGCAAGTGAAAAACTTGAAAAAGTGAACTTAAAGCGTTTAAAAGTCGCATAACCGATATTAGATATTAATGTCAACTCAATATATCGGATTGTATATAAAAAAATACCAGAGTTAAACTCTGGTATTTTTTTGTGTAATACCGATTGTATAATGAAATGAGCCTTATTTTCGTTTCACTCGAAAGGCTCAACCATTATTACATCGGCATTATACCAAATAATCAATATAGCTCACTTCATTTTTAAAATGGTATAATTTGCTATTAACCTGATAACCCACCAGCATAATACCTGAGTGTAAATGAAAAAATAAAATGGCATAAAATAATATTGATCGAATTCAATTTTCTGCACATATTTTATTAATACATTTTGTTATTTTTTCCTTAAATTACCATAAAACAAATTTATTTTTCATTAAAACTCACACACATGCTAATTCAACTATTACAACCAGCCACAGGAACCTACGTTTGGCAAATTATTATTATTTTATTTGTTTTATTTCTAACAATACTTTTTTTCTCATTTTTACGAAAAAAAAGAAAACATAAATCGTGACAATAAAAATATTGAGTCCGCACCTTAATGAATTTAAGATACGGCCTAGTATTAAATTTTATAAATCTATTGTAATACTTCCCCCTTCTGCATTCACCCTCACTTTACCATCGCAATCATCAATGGTATCTCCTCCTCCAAAATCAACTTTTCCTTCTCCAATATCCTGCAAAACAAAAAGTGCATTACCTCCAATAATATTGTTGCAGGCATAAGCAAAAATCAAATCCGATTCGCTTGTTAACGACATCTGAGCTCCGTTTGGATTAGTTACATCCATATCTGTTGTTAGCTTAAAAATATCATCTACATAATCTACATCTTCATTTTCGCTTTTAAGATAAGTGTAGTCAGATTCAACCGAAGGAACTGTAAAAGTAAAAAGCTTATCATCCGAATCAGTAAACGAAAAGCTCATAGTAGCCGAAGAAACTGAAAAATTACGGCCAGGATCTCCTCCAACAATATTGTAGGCAATTTTTCCGGCAACATCGAATCCATTTGCAACAAAATCATCCGAAAACCTAATTTCAAAATTCGTCAAATTTTCATCGGCAGGGTCAACAATCATTTTACCCTTAAAATTTCCTCCGTTCGATTTACATGTACTTGATGCTCCATAATCAATAACTATAGAATCTATCAATTCGCCTGTACGATGAATAACAGGAGTAACACATTTTGCAATTTCATCGTCAATTGTATCTTTTTTAGTATCTAAATTATTCATTGCAATGGCATTTACATCCATCACAATGTCATTTATTCCATTTTGTATTTCCAAACAAAATTCTAATGGAACCGAAAATACTTCTTCAATTATATCTTCAGGATCGGAACCTGTTGAACATGAATTTGAGGTTCCTAAAAAGAATAAAACAATCAAACCTAATTTTAAATATCTAAAACTCATCTTATCCCATCTAAATTTTTAAATGCATATTGGTTATTTTCTTCTTTTATAATCGATAAATGAATATGGGTATTCATTCTTTTCATCGGGCATACAATCTTCTCTTGCTACTGATTCCCATTCGCTTGCTTTTATCTCAGGAAAAAAAGTATCCCCAAAAAACTCTTTATGAACAAGCGTTAAGTACAATTCATCAGCCTTGTCAATCGCCTCTTTGTAAATTGTTCCACCACCAATAATGAATACTTTTTCCTGATCTTTTACAGCTTCTAAAGCCTCTTCCAAAGAGTGAACAACAATGCATCCCTCCTGCTTGTAATCCTCCTGGCGGGTAATGATTACCGAGGTGCGATTAGGCAGTGGCTTACCAATGGAATCGAAAGTTTTTCGCCCCATAATAATGGTATGACCTGTGGTTAATGCTTTAAATCTTTTTAGATCCGCCGAAAGGCGCCAGATTAGCTGATTGTCTTTCCCAATAACATTGTTTCGGGAAGCTGCGACTATAATTGATACATTCATGAATTACGAATTATTAATTACGATTTTTAATAGTTTTCTGAATACTTCCTATAATGCGAAGTAACTCATCCGCATCATTCAAAATACTTGTACCCTGCTCTTCGGTCAAGTAATTAGTTCTTGTAAGTAATCCCACCCAGTAGTGAGATTCTCTTGTTTCTTTATATGCAATTGTGAGCTTTGCAAAAAAGTCTTTCTCGCTTTGTCCACCTATCGCCTCCTCAATATTAGCCCCGATAGAAGTTCCAGATCTTAAAAGCTGATTACTTAGAACATATTCTTTTTTCTCCTCATTTAAATATCTACACAAATTCACAATCCGTACTGCAAAATCGAAACTTTTCTCTTGAATAATATTCTCCTTTTTCATTTGTAATTCGTAATTGTTAATTCGTAATTAAATAGATATTGCTCCTTTAATGTGTGGATGAGCTTCATAGTTCTCAAGCGAGAAATCCTCAAACTTGAAATCGAAAATGCTCTTCACATCAGGATTGATCTTCATTGTAGGCAAAGATTTTGGCTCGCGAGTCAATTGCAACTTTACCTGCTCCAAATGGTTCATGTAAATGTGGGCATCACCCAATGTGTGAACAAACTCACCCGGTTCCAAATCGCAAACCTGTGCCATCATCATGGTAAGTAACGCATAGGATGCAATGTTGAAAGGTACGCCTAGGAAAATATCTGCACTACGCTGATACAACTGACAAGAAAGCTTTCCATTTGCTACATAGAACTGGAATAATGCATGACATGGAGGCAAGGCCATGTTTTCAATATCGCCGGCATTCCATGCACTTACAATTAATCGGCGAGAATCCGGATTGTTTTTGATATCATGCACCACCTGCTTGATTTGATCCAATGATTCGCCATTAGACTTTGGCCACGAACGCCACTGGTATCCGTAAACATGTCCCAAATCGCCATTCTCATCGGCCCATTCATTCCAAATGCGAACCCCGTTATCCTGTAAATATTTCACATTGGTATCTCCATTCAAAAACCACAAAAGCTCATGAATGATAGATTTTAAATGCAGTTTTTTGGTTGTTAGTACAGGAAATCCTTCCGACAAATCGAAACGCATTTGGTGTCCGAAAACACTCACAGTTCCCGTTCCCGTTCGGTCTTCTTTCTTGTTCCCTTCTTCGAGAACTCTTTCTAATAAATGAAGATATTGTTGCATAACTTGAATTGCGAATTTTAGTTTTTAAAGATACACTATTTATGCAATCAAAAGTACTTGAAGTTAGAAGTACTTA
>JAOARS010000159.1 GCA_025210415.1 Marinifilum sp.
CATAGAAAACCTGGAACTGGAATCAACCGTTTTCCGCAGCGATCATGCTTCCAATTATTTGGTTCTTCGTGGCAATTTCCCTCGCGACAAACAGGAAATGCTCGAAAGAATTAATGCAGTTTTGGATGATCCTGCCAATGCCAGGTTAAGAGAGGAATGGATGCGGGGTTTGTAAATCCATTTCAACTAATTATTTTTAACTTCAGCTATGGCTTCATTCAGCCAACCATTTTCGATTGCAAACTTTCGAAATGCGATAAATGTTGTTTCCGGATCTTTTATTTCTCTTATGAATTGACGTAGCAATACTTCTATTGAATTTGTTTGTTTTGCAATATCATCAATATTTTCATTTAATTCAGATGTAACGTACTTTTTAAACTTATCCATCAAGTTGCGTCGTTCATCATTTAAATGTTTCCTATCCAATTTACACTCCTCAATTGTGTATGCAAACCTCACATCATCAGATTCAACATTCCCATCCTTTGTAAACTTTAAATGACCTTCGGGATTAGTTACCTCGGGATTTACCATTTTAGGAAGTTCAACAGCATCATATTCATACGAACAGATATTTATTTTTCTGATATTCTCATCTGTATTTTCAAAGTTCTTTTTAGCTCCCATTAATGCAAAGCTTGTTCCTTTGTATTGGTTACAAGTTGCACAGGAAAATAACAAATTGTCCCAGGAATAAGCCAACCAATGGTAAATATCTTTTGGACGATAATGCTCGACATGCCATTGCTCCATTTTTTGTTCGCAGAAAGCACACTTCTTATTATAAATACCCTTTAATGCTTTTTTTACATCCTCTTGTTTATACCTACCATTGTATACATCCTCATTCTTATACCCTTCGTTAGCAATGAGTTCCTTTCGTCTCTTATGAGTCGTCTTCGATTTTTGAGGAATACTCTTATCGAAAAAAAATTCTTTAAGTGGTACTTGTAAGGAATCAGGAACAGTGTTCAGATCTTTTTCTATTTTAATCATTTCGAATTAAGTTCTTCATCAATAATTTTTTGAATCAAATCATCTATCTCCTTATCCGACACTAACTCTTTCCCCTCTGCTTTCTGTTTTGACAATCTTTCTTTCAACTTATTATCTATCCTATACAATAAATACGTATCGCTGGTATCCGCCTCATCATTATCTTTATCCATCCTTGAATCTTCCATCCCAAAAAGAGGTGATGTCAATACAGTATTTATCATCAAATGATCCAAATCTTTACGATAATATGGTTCACTTACTCTTGTTTTTCCATCTTCAGAATTACGATAAACTCGATAAATCATAGCATCATCAGACGCTCCCTGTATGATAGTGGGGCTATGAGTTGTAAAAAAGAACTGCACTTTAGGCAATAAAGTTCTTAGTTTTCTAACCAAACTTCTTTGCCATTTGGGATGTAGATGTAAATCTATTTCATCAAGTAATACTACACCTCTTAAATCCTCAACTTTTGATACATCTGGTTGATTTTCTTGTAATCTGGACAAAAGATCAGAAACAAAAACAATCACACTCTTATACCCTTCAGAAAGTTTATCAAACCTTAAAGGTGCTCCTTTTTCAATAAACTCTACATCTTCTACTCCAACATTCAAGGAAATATTCCGCTCTAACAATTCAAAAAACATTTCTTGAAGAAGAGTAACAGAAAAAGCTTTTTTTATTCCTCCAACTTCTTCTTTTTTTACATCCTCTATTTCAATATATTTTTGTTTAACAAGCCAAGTGACAGGATTTCTCAATGTTTGGTTATCATCAAACAAAGACATAAAACCAAATTTGTCTGCATTATCCGTATCATACCTTCCCCTATGGATCCCATAAGCAAACATATTTTTAAGATAAACAGTATGTTTGTCAGAATAAGCTTGCCTCTTTGTGTCCATACCCGTTAAATGTAAAGAAGAAGACTGTCCTAATATATCCAGAATTTTACCTGTAATATCTTTTTCAGTTTTGTTAGCGATAAAAAACCTATTAAAAGACAAGTATATTGCCATCAATAACAAAGTTTTACCATCTCCGTTTTCTCCCAAAAAATAAACTTCTTTACATCCATCTATACTTGTTAGATTTACATTTTCCACAGTAAGAAAATCTTTCACCTCAACAGTTTTTACGTATGCATCAACATCCGTTATTTGCCCTTCTAACCAAGCTTTAAATTGGTTTTCTGAAATGCTCAATGTTTTATGAAAATTATTTTTGATACAAATCCGGTAGAACTCCTCATCATTAAGTTGTTTCTCAGATATTCTAGCTATTCGTTCCAAAAGAACATTCTTAAATAATTTTCCTACTTCCAAATTTTGAAAAATTGGAGAGAAATCATAAGGAACAGTCCCGGCTCTACGATAAATTGGATCAGAAGCACCTGATTCAACCAAAGCACTGCGTATATTTGTATATTTCTTGTTAGGTTCGATTTCAAACACACCTTTCATACTTCCTTTCGACCATTTCTCAGCAAATTCGTTAATTACTTCACTGTGGGTAAAAATTACCGCAAGTAAGGCAAATAATTTCTTTTCCTTAGGATACTTTTGTAATTCAATCCAATAACCTGGCAATGGGTCTGAAAGATTGCGAATACCCAAAAAGGATTTTAATACAGCTTCATTAATTTTTACTGCTCCGTTCTTATATCTATAGATAGCTTCTTCGCTGTAAATCGCCTCCATAACCTGAACAATATCATACTTGGTCCAAGAAGTTCTTAAGCGAAAGAAATTATAGTTTGTAATCATTTTATACAGGTTTAACAACAATCAAATACTCTTTTACCGTCCGGGATTTATCCTCTGATCTTCCCATTGTGCTATGAATATAATCAATAGCTTTCACATTTATATCATAATTATCACCAAAAATATTCTGAGCCAATTCCAAAATTCTTTCCAAACTAATCATTCCAGAATTACTGTAACTCAATATTAGTTTAGAAGATTTTGCTTTTATCTTCTCAAACATTTCTCGAAAAGCTCCAACAACTTCCGTCTTTTTACAAAATGGAGATTGATGCCTGTCGTTTCTATAACGCCCTTTATATTCCACTTTTGGATAATCGTATTTTACAAGTGTTTCCAAAGCATGGTAAAAACGTGAATAATGAACAAAAACGTAAGGAGGATCAGCATAAACAAGAGTTTTTGATGGTATCTGATCTATACAATCTCTATAATCCAAAGTTGTAACCTCATGTTTTATATTATTCTTACCCGTAAATTGTATTAATTCTTCAAATTTTTTCTTGAAATAAGGAAGGATTTCTTTTCTCCTGTAAATTAAAATATCATTCATCGATGCAAGGTTATTCGCATCTCTGTATTGTGCATAATGGCCAGTACTTTGGGCATTATATGCCATTGCATGCATCAAACTTGCAAGAATTGGATAATAAACCGGAGATTGACTATAGCTATTCGCCGAAATCCTTAATGCATCTATCCACAAACATTGCTCGAAAGACCAGTAAGTTCCCGAATAATTTTTAATAAACAAATGATGTTCTACATCATTAAACTCATTATAAATTAATTCCTGCTGTTGTTGTTCAATGGCATTAAATTCATTCAAGCTAAAATTTTGATTATAATCAAACTGTAAATTTGGATATCTATTTTGTATTGAATTAACGTGATTTTGTGCCTGCAGAACTACATCTTCAACTATATTTTTATAATTGTTCCATTCATAATTCCCCAGATATGTTTTGGCTAATACTGAAGAGTATTCCTGAATATCATTAGCATATACTGAAACAAATTTGCCTAATGCTCCACTTAGTATATTTGTTCCTCCAAATAAATCACAAATTGACTCACCATCATGAATTTCGTTAATTGTTTCAAGGATTTCCTTTATCAAATCCCTTTTTGATCCCATATACTTAATGATATGAGGTATCTGAAAAGGTTCTTCTATAGAAATTCTATTATTTGTATGGTTTTCTGCTTCAATCATGAGAATCTTTTAATTTGTACAAATGTACTTAAAACGATAGAGCGTTTCAATTAATGACATTGCTTTTAATCATCAAAATAACTTTCAATCTATCATATGCCAATTCAATAGTCTCAGTTACATTCATTTCAATATATTCAAGCAAATTCTCCCCCCATCCACACCGTTGCAATTTTACCTCATTTCCAACATCAAGCCTAACAAAAATACCCTTTGGGCAATCAACCACACACTCTTTCCAATCATTGTTACCCTCCCACATGCCATTGTGGTACTACTAGCTGCCATTTTAACAGTAACACCTCCTGTTCGCATCGTTATTCCTGCAATTGTTTGTGTCAGCTCCACCATATGCAGCCTCCCACCTGCCAAAAGTTCTGTCATACCAGTCAAATACATTGCACTTATTAACAATGAGTGTGCGGTTATCAACATTAAGCGTGCAGATGGCAGGTCTCACGATGCAGATGGCAGGTGTGAGCATGCATTTATTAACATTGACGATGCATTTATCAACATTGAGTGTGCAGTTGACAGGTCTCACGGCGCAGATGGCAGGTAAGAGTGTGCATTTATTAACATTGAGGGAAACATTGGCAGGTCTCGCGCTAACATTGGCAAGCCTCAGAAGCAAAATGACATTCCATATCGCATTTTTGACAATATGGAACTAAACAAAAGGGTCAAGAACAACTAATTTTTAATGAATTACTCTTTACTGTCCTACTCTAATATATTACAAACTTCCTGTTTATCAGTAAATAAGAAGAAATAAATTTTTGTTTAATATTTTTTAAGATATTATAGCAAAATAATTTATAAATTAACTCTCACAAGTTAAAACATATTAAAACATACAGTAAATTAAATAATCACCCTTAAAACATTAAGAATGAAACAGACAAAAAAATTTTCGATGTCTTACTCAGAACTAGGTCAGCGTGGCGATAGAGTAGAAGCTGTTGTTGCTCGTGACACAATTGAATTTGTAAAATTTGGTTATGAAGAAACCATTCCTGCCAAGGTTGCGGAAAAAACCATACAGTTTAAAGCTGTTTTGCCCGACATGTACTGGGAAGGACAAAAAACCTTAAAGACCAATGCCAAGGACGAGTGCCGCAGTAATTTGGTTGGATTGTTAGGAGAAATTGCTTTTAAGTCGAAATTGGCATTGGGAAACGGAAGCAAAGAGTATGCAACCTTCCGTTTTAGTGGAGTAGACAGAAAAACTGATAATGAATTGGTAGCTTATGCCAAGCATGTATGCCAAACTGCCGAGTTCTTTATGAAAGATTTGAGCAAACGCAATGTAACACCTGAATTAATGACCCAAACTATTGATGCTACCACTGCTCTTGATGATGCCATTGATGCACAGGCTGAGGCCATATCGGTAAGGGAACAGAAAAGTGTGGAACGCTTGGCATTGGGTAATGAGCTTTACGATTTAATTGTTGAATTGTGCGAAGTGGGCAAAAGAATATGGGAGCACAAAAATGAAGCTTTCTATAACGATTATGTGCTTTATGCTTCGAGCAAGTCAACCTCTCAGGCCGAAGAAAATGAAGATACAGTTGAAGAAACAACTACCAGGGAATAGGATGTAATATCATGTCGATATACTTTATTTACCAGAGCGAATCTCAAGAGTGTTTGAGATTCGCTTATATCAATCCAAAGGTATCGGCATACCTGTAAAGGTCTACCATATGCTTGCACTCCAATTTTTTGATGATGTTGCGCCTGTGAGTCTTTACGGTTTTATCGGATATGAATAATTTCTCTGATATTTCACTGTTTTGCAAACCCTTTACCAATAGTCGCAATACCCCCTCTTCCCTTTTGGTTAGTTTTGAAAACTTTTGCCAATTTTCACGCATAAATTTCATCTTATCCATGTGTTGTTTGATGGCATGTAGGCTGTGAGGCAAAGAATCAATCGGGATTTCGACCTGTAGAATGGCTTTGGTTTGATCTTCGTTGAGCTGAATATCAATTTGCGGATCGAATTCATCAGGAGGTTGAATTGGTTCTATCAATTGTTTGCCCCTCTTATTGGAGGTAATCCAATCGAAGGCCTGATTGTGATCGAGAAAAAACTTGGGTGCATAAATGGAATTAACCTTATCGAACGACTGCATAACCGATAGCTGTGCTTGCGAATCTTTTGCCACCACAAAAACAAAATCTTCCACTCCCGCTTTATATCCGGGAACGTTTATCTCTTTTTCTATCCAGGGATACAATTCATCAGGAATTACAAATCTGAAATGTTCCTGATTCAATACCGTTCGTTTTACTCGTAAATTACAACACCAATCACGCGCATATTGCAGCTCTTGCTTAAACTGTTCTACAGTTAAATTCGCCTGCTTCCACTTGGTTAATAGCAAGCTTTTAGATTCAATGTAATCTACGGAAATAAAATCGGTATCGTGTACAATCAAACTATCAGATATCTAGTGGTTAAGGGCATAAAGATAAGATTAACATATGACATAAAACATATAAATACGTTAAAAAATACTCCCTAGGGAGTATTTTTTATGAAACAACATAAATCTATGTTTGAATAATCATAAAACTTAAAGCAATACGAGAATTAAATATGAACAAAAACTTTGCAAAATTTAATAAGTTTATGGCTGATGTTGAGCTTACCATTGATCCGGAACAGGATTTAAAAAAGATAGAAGCCAAAATCATTCAGCAAATACCTCAACAAACACTACCAAATCAATTTTACTATGTAATAAATAATAGTACTAGAGAATGTATATATATTTCTGATAGTATTACCGATTTAACAGGCTACACTCCTGATGAATGGACTTACAAACTAATTCTGGATATTATTCACCCCGATGACCAACCATTTATTGATAAGGCTCTAACTATTTGCTTTAAATTATGCATGTCAGATGTAATAAACCTCCCTGTTAAAGATGCTCTAATAGTGAACTATCGTATTAGACACAAAAACGGGCATTACATACACATACTCCGAAATGGTTATTGCTCGCATATGGATGCCAATAATAAAATGACACACAATACAAGTATGTGCATGATAATAGATGACTTTAAAAATGACAATAAACAGTCTATGTTTATAAAAGAGGGAAATAAAATTTTATATGAACTTCATAGCGATAATCAGGAAAGCATAAATTGGAATGGGCTAAGCAAACGTGAACAAGAAATAGTAGAACTGTTGTGCGAGAATAAAACCAGTAAACAAGTTGGTCAACTACTTTTTATTAGCAAACACACTGTTGACACGCATCGCAGAAAAATATTGAAAAAATTAAATATCAAAAACACCACAGAACTTTTGTTTAAATATATTAAAGACAACTTGTAATTAACTTTTAAATCCATTTCCACCCAATGAACATTCTATTTATCCCCGGTAATTCACAAAGTACAGATACTTTTTCGGAACAGCTTAACAGTTCAAAATTAAAAGAACATCAGATAAGTGTGTTCGACTTAGAGGCTGCAATAAGCTCTTTGTCAAGCTCCAAAGCTGAAACTTTCTTTTTTGCTTTAAAAGATAAATTAATTGATTTACATAGAAAGAAGCATTTCGATTGCATTATTGGCCATTCGTGGGGCGGGCATTTGCTTATTGAAAGCATTGCTGATATGAAAGGCGTAAAAGGCATCATGACCATTGGTACTCCTTTTATGAACAAACCACCACGCATGGAAGAATCTTTTTTACCAAACCCTGCCATTCCTTTGTTTTATACCAAAGAACTCAATCACGAACAGTTAATTCAACTGGCTGATGCCTGTTTGCATAATAAAAAATGGGTTAATTATATTGCAAATGGCATGAGCAAAAGCTCGGGTACAATACGCAAATTAACTCCTGCTGCTATTGGAACAGGCAGCTATAACAACGAAGTAAAAGTTGTTGAACAATTGAATATCCCTTTGGCAATTATTCACGGAGAAAAAGACAAAATGGTAAATATAAATTACTACAACTCTTTAAATATCCCTACCTTATGGCAAAATAAGGTGCATATTATTCCAAAATCTGCTCACTTTCCCCAACTGGAAAATGCTGATGATTTTAACCAGATTCTTACACAGTTCATTGCTAATTTCTGAGGGTATCACTCAAAGTAATGCTTCTCAGTTGTCCGAAATAGGAATGAATAATCCAAGATTGACAATGGATAAGTTTCATTACCGTGTTCTCTCCCGATAACCGAAGTATGTTTTTCTTATTCTGGAAATAGATTGATCCCCTCACTTTAAGTGCTACTCTTTATACACATTTATTTTCTTGAATACAGGAAGACAAAAATCAGATATGCAATAGTTTAATTTCGGAATTCTCCCTTTTCAAGGGGAGATGGCGACAGCCAGAGGGGTGCTTTTATTTATATTTTATACTAATTCACCCTTTTGCCTGTCGGCATTTTCCCTTAAAAGGGAAACACTCAATTTGAAAATGCTTTAAATGATTCAGCATTGCCAAATCAAAATAATTATTTCAGATTTGTGTATAAAGAGTAGCACTTAAAGTGAGAGCATCAAAAATTGTCCGGGTTTTCTGCCTACATCTATAGTACTGATTTACGATAAAATACTCATTGATGAGTATTTTTTTATTCATCACTTCCCATTTACTTTATGCTTATAAAATAAAGACGATACGAACACAGTAAAAAATGATGCCCACAATAATTAATTCTTTTGCCCATAAGAATAAAATATCATGCCCATAAGATTTAAGAATGATAGGCATCGCATTGCAAACAAACCAAATACTTACTTAAAAACTAAAAACAATGGCTTTTAAATTCACCCCCGTATTTCGTAAAAAACCAGGAACGTAAGAAGGCAAGTATTATGCATCGGTTAGCTCTTATGCTAAAATAACCGAAAAGCAGTTGGCCGAAGAAATAGGCAGCTTAACCGCTCTAAACCGTACCGATGTTCATTCGGTATTGGATGCCTTGCTGCAAGTAATTCCTCAAAACCTGGCTAAAGGCCTTCGTGTTGAACTGGGCGATTTGGGTTCGTTTACCATATCTGCCAAATCGGAAGGTAAAGAGAAAGCTGAGGATGTAACCGCTCACTGTATTCAAACTCCTAAGCCTCGCTTTATGGCCGGTAAAGCCCTAAAAGAGGCTGTTAGAGGTATTAGTTTTGAGAAAGAGTAAATTGAATTTTAATAACTACTTAATATAGTAAATCATGAAAATAACAAACAAAATTAAATTCGCGTTAATCAGTATTTTAAGTGTAAGCTTGTTTTTCACATCCTGCGATAGCGATGATGACAATGAAATTAATAACGCCGTAGTTAGTGAATACACAGGAGTTCTTGTTGGATCAACAGGTGCTTATAAATTAAATTTAACCAAATCAGGGGCAAGTGCTACCATTTTATTCGACGATAAAAAATACAATTTATCGACAGACAAACCTCTTGAACCTGGGCAAAGTATAAGTTTAACCGACGGTTCGGTATCTCTAACAATAGCTATTGACAATAAGGGAGAAAACCCTGTAATCTCTTTTAAAATACCGGGACATACGGTATCTGCAACTATTCACAAAGTTACAGAAAGCAACGATGTTCAGGTTTATCAGGGCTATCAAACAGAACAAAAATCGACCAATGGAGGGCCATTTATTGAACGAGAAAGAGAAGTCTATAATTTATCTTTTAACAATAAAGAATTCACATGCCTGGAAGAAGGTGAAAATGGCATATATAGAATAAAAGGAGTCATTTTAAAATCAACTGAAAATGAACTAACAATACAAGAAAAAAGAACAAATAACGGGGGTAATACACCATTAGTTGATCTCAACGAAGAAGATTCGAAAGACACTATATTAACATTCAAAAAAACAGGTAATCAATTAATATGGAGTGAGATTGATGAAGGAAGTGGTAATACTCGATGGAAAGACGAAATAATATTGACAAAGGTTAAGTTTTAATTTAACCACAAGATGTAACAATAATTGAATTGTCATCTAAAAAAATATCATGATTAATATTCACTTTAAACCATGAATTTTCTGGTGGAGTTGAGTCTATAAAAGACTCGATTCTGCCGTGATTTATTTGTAAAAACATCAAACGATATACTATGAAAACTTACATTCCAAGAATTAAGTTATTATCTCTACTTTGCCTATTCCTAACTACCTTTTCTTCTTTTACACAAGAAAAAGACTACTATAGCAAAGGCAAAACAACAATTAATTATGAACCATCTGCTCAATGCGATGGAAGACCTGTTCGTTTTGATATAGAATGGGAATTGTCTTCATTTATGGGACTTCCTACATATAAAGTTAAATCGACTGCGCATATATGTGGCAACTACGCATACTACAAAGGCAAAAAGTATACTGCTCCTTCATCTGATTCTGATATTCTAAATAGTATAGATGCTCAACTAAACGATTGGGGAGTATCCACTGTAGCTTCATTAGGTGCTTATCAAATTGACATCCAAGAAAATTGTCCGCCCACGGAAATAGGCATTGCAGGATTATCTTCAAAAGAGATTCTTACCATGATTAAATCGGGCACTAAGCTACATTCTTTTAAAATAGATGAGTGTATTAAATTTAACATGGGTGATTTCGCCAAAGCCTTAAAAAAAGAACAGGACATTACAAAAGCCAAAGAGTTATTAGTGAAAGCAGACGCTTTATTCACAAATGGAAATTACTACGCTGCTGAAGATCTATACAACGAGGTTAAAGCAATTGATTATAACAGCGAACAATCTGCAATTGCAAAGGCAAAACTATCTGAAATATCAAATATTAGGAAAGCCGAAAAAAGCAAAAAAGAAGCTCAGGAAAAAGCTACCGCTAAGCAAGCAACTAACAATACAGCAGGCAATTCAATTACTCAACCCAAGCAAAACAATTATGGCTCTGTACATAACAGTAGTTCAAGTAATAATATCAACAAAACAAAATCGGTAGAATACACCAACAAAGCAAATCAATTTTATAACAATGGTAGTTACGATGAAGCCGAAATGTATTGGAAGAAAGCAATTGAGCTTGATCCAAACAATCAGGCCGCAAAAAATAATTTAACTCAACTCAAGAACACACAAAACAGCAATGCTCAAATTATGGCGCAAAGCCAACAAAGAGCGAATAATTTTAATACACAGCAAGCCAATATCACGAAATCATCGGAACAAATTGCCAATAAAATTGTTGATGGATCGCCAAATGCCATTGGAGAAGCTGGTGTGGCAACTGCAAAACTCTTAGCCGAAAGTGGAGCCAACTTTACAGAATCAATGGCAGGTGGTGCTGGCGTTGCTGTTGTTGGGGCTTTGTTGAGTGGAGGAAATAAAGTCATTAATAAAAATCATAAAATTGAATTAAAAGAGGGAACATTCTATGGAGAATCTATAGATAATTGGCCCAAAGAAGGAAGATTTGAATTTAACAATGGTAGCATTTTTGAAGGACGCTTTTTATATTATAAAGGTCCGTCTGCAGGCTATAGAAAAAAATATACAGCCAAACCTTGGCTACACAAAGGAACACTATTATATAATGATGGGAAGGTATTTAAAGGTACATTCAATCAAATTTCTCCTAACTTGAAATATTATCCCGGAAACGGAACTTTAACATATGCTGATGGCAGCACTTTTAATGGTCAATTTTATATGGCACACAAAAATAGAGGAAAGTATAAATATGGTAATTATACCTCTGCAGATGGAAGAGTTCAAATAAATGGCTCCTTTTCTGATGATCGACTGTTCTCCTTAGGAACAATTACTTATGCTTTTCCCGACAAATACACTATTAAATGGACATATACCCAAGGTGAAGAATTAGGACAGCCAACTATCGTTTTTAACAATACGAATTTATTAATTTTTACTACAAATAAGAACCAATCGCACCCTAAAATAGTTTACCACTACAAATTAAATAATAAGAGTAAAAAAACTACATTGAACCCATCAAAACCTCAAGAACTAATTAAAACGATAATTGATGCAGATGAAGAAAAAAACTTATCGAACATTACTGCTATTATTGCTAATCAAACAGAGGATGAACAATTAAAATCGACATATTTTGATATCGCAATAAAATATGTAACAAGCGAAAAAGGTAAAGCTCAAGTATTAGAATTAAAAAATCATCCTATAATAGCAAGAAATGTAGCAACTAGGTGGATACGGCACGCATACCTTTGCCAGTTTAGTAAATATTTGGAATATTTAAAAAATGATGCATGGTACAATGCACTCCGTGCAGTAGAGTGTTACGGTGAAAACAGATCGGAACTGGCAAAAAGTTATGTTGAAAAAACAATATCGAAATTAAAAAATGATGGTGATGATAAATTAATTGAAAAATACTACTCTAATATTGGAACTCATTTAAGCTATATAAACAAGCAATACGATGAAGGCATAAAGTACTTATTAAAAGCCCTGCCACTTAATGATTCTTCAGATCATCAGGCACTTGCTTATTCATACTATCATGCAGGAAATTATTTAAAAAGTATTGAGCATGGTAAATTGGCGATAGAAAGTGCCAGTAAAAAACGCAAAAAAGAGATAAAAAATGTTGCTGTTTGCTATTATCACATTGCTTTATCTTACCTAAATATCAATAGGTTTGAAAAAGCAAAAACAGCTTTTATTAAGGCTAGAAAAATAAATAAAAAAGAAAATTTAAATGATGTGATAAATATTTTAGAAAAAATAAAATCAAAAGGATCTTTAAAAGATGAAGTAGATTATATTATTACTGAAATACTACAGTAAAACAACAAAATTAACATCTAATACCATTTTAAAAATGAAGTGAGCTATATTGATTATTTGGTATAATGCCGATGTAATAATGGTTGAGCCTTTCGAGTGAAACGAAATAAAGGCACATTTCATTATACAATCGGTATAAGTATTTTACCAATCGAAGAATTAAAGTATTCCTTTTTTTCTGATATTTTATTGCTTTTGACGTAAATCATCAGATGAAAATGTGTAGGCATAAGACACCATGCCAATACATCTGCATATGGTAACACATTGG
>JAOARS010000160.1 GCA_025210415.1 Marinifilum sp.
AAGACGGGGAAGCTGAGAACTTGTTCGAAGATCACCCCGCCGCACTTAAATTTTTCAAGTATAAATAGTTTGAACTTACATGCTCTAGATTTTTTGCATCCTTTTTTATCAATGAAAAAAGGATGAGCCTTGCGGCTTGAGCAAAACAAAGTTAGCTGTGGAATCATTAAATAATATGATTACCCACTAAATTCCATATAGAACCGAGATATTTTATTAAAAATTGAGATTGATTGTAAGTCAGGTAGTAATTTTTTATCAATCCAAACAGTGAAATTGATTTCAATATCCTATTCCTTTCTTTAAACTAATGTTTTTCTTAAGGCCCAATTAACTGCTTTTGCAACTCACTTGGCGAGTAGCCGGTATGTTTTTTTACAAACAAACTAAAGTTAGAGGTGCTGTCGAAATGATAGGTAAGAGCAATTTCTTTTAAGCTTAATTTTTTAAAAACCAAATCTCGTTTAATATTTAAAATCAGAAGATTGTGAATGTACTTTAGGGGTGTTACCCCAAATTGGCTTTTTACTGAATCTCCTAATTTTCTTCTGGAAACAAAAAGCTTTTCGGCATATTCATTTATGGTCAATTTTGTTAAGTTATCTTCTGCCAGTTCTATAAATTTAAGAATGATTTTGTCTATTTTTGCAGCAGGGTCAGGAAGATTATTTCCCGCAACTTCTTCTAAACCATATAAGATATTAGATAGTAAATGCACGGATTTTTCTTTGTAATAAGTTGTTTTAAGCAATTGTATTTTTTGTATGGCATGCAAAAGAAACATAAATTGTTCTGTGTTCGATTTATCTTCTTCAAATAAAACAGAAGATCCTATTTGCTCTTTTAAAGTCGATAATGTTGTTAAAAACACATCTGGTAAAATCATTTGATTGGTAAATTGAATCAACAAACCATCGGCATTCGCATTTCGTTTTATCAAATGTACCTGATTTGGTTTTACTATATAGCAACTATTATCTTTAATAAGAGTCTTTTCAAAGTCAATAAATTGGTGACCACCTCCTTTTTCGAAAAACAGAATTTCATAATAACTATGGCGATGAATTTGATTAAAATTGTATTGGTTATTGTGTGAAATGGCCTCGATATTAATGTCGTAGGTGGTTTGTAAATTGTAAATTGGTATTCTGTCATTATTGGCTATCACCATAAATTCATAAGTTTTAGTCACTTTTTCATAAGAGTAAATGCACCATTGCTCTGTATCTTTGCTGAAAGATAAAAAAAACTATACTATTATGAGCACAGCAATGATTCTATCATTTTTATCAGCTTCCATTTTGTTGGCTTTAATGCCCGGACCAGACAATATTTTAGTATTAACCGAAAGCATTACCAAGGGTAAGCGCAATGGTATTGCTTTATCCTCAGGCTTGTCTTTGGGCGTTATTGTGCATACCATTGTTATAGCAACAGGACTTGCAGTTGTGATACAGCAGTCGGAAAGTGTATTTACCGTTATCAAAATTTTTGGTGCTTTGTACTTATTTTATCTTGCTTATAAAACTTTTCAGGAAAAAACATCCGATGGATTAATCATTTCTGATAATCCAACAAACCAAGCACAAATAAAAAACACCTTTTTTTCATTGTTTAAAAAAGGATTGTTAATGAATATCTTAAATCCTAAAGTAACATTGTTCTTTATCGCATTTCTGCCACAGTTTGTTACCGAAAATGGTTTTCCCTTTACGCTTCAAATTATCATATTAGGCACTATATTTATGGTACAGGCTTTTATTATTTTTACCACAATAGCCATTGTATCTGCTGGTTTACGGCCGCTTATAAAATCACCTAAATTTTGGAAAAATATCAAATGGGCAAAAATAGTAGTGCTTTGTGGTTTGGGTTTGTTTCTTTTTGTTGCATAAAGCGCTAAAAATTGTGTTATTCGAATTGTAAAATACTTGATTTGATGCTTCTGGGGCGAAATGATTTAATGATGCGAATCAAGACTTGAGCTCACTTTACCTCAGATTGTAAATCTGAAGTAAAGTGAGCAAGAAATTTATAATTTCGCTGTCCAAGATGAGATCAATATCTCAAACTTCATCCCCGGAAATTTCAAATTCCCGGGGAAAACAGCTTATACCGATTAGTTAATGGCCTTAGCGTTAAATTTGTTTGGAATTTAACACTGTCATTAATCTATCGGCATTATGCCAAATGATAACTTTATAGTTAAAATGGTATAACATTATAAAGAATATACTTGTTTTTTTTCATGATATTTTCAACTCTTGATTCACATTAAGTACATTTCCTGAGCTACCTATATCAGCCTATAATGAGCTTGCCTTTGTAGTAAGTGTTGCTGCTTCCGTTAATGCCTGTATTTAATATCGATTGGTTACTAAATGCACTCGTTTATTTCATTGTATTTGGCTAATTGTTAGTGATTATGGTGTCAGTGTGTAAATTAACATCTAAAATGGTATAAATTATTTGGGCAGATAATCTCAGTATTGCCGGAATCAATAATATCTACTGCACACTTTTCTACTAAAAAATCAAATCTGTTTATATCTCCCGGCCTTTATTTTTCACACTTAAACTCGTAACATTGCCTTTCTATGAAATATCAGCAGGTCCTGATTTTAAAATTGTGAGTTTGTCAGCTTCATTAGTTCCTA
>JAOARS010000161.1 GCA_025210415.1 Marinifilum sp.
GAATAAAAAGCTAATACCGATTTATATTTAAACTTATACCACTTTAAAAATGAAGTGAGCTATATTGATTATTTGGTATAATGCCGATGTAATAATGGTTGAGCCTTTCGAGTGAAACGAAAATAAGGCTCATTTCATTATACAATCGGTATTACTCACTAATTTTACTTGGTTCATTATTGAGTTTTCCTAAAATTTGCAAGGGTTTTTCTTTGCGCCTTTTGTAATAAAGAATTAAGGCAATTTATATTCACCCATTTGGGTGAAATGATATTTTTGTTTTCCGTTCTTTGCGTGATACTTAAGCAATATGCCTGCAGATGTAAGGTTTTGTCGAAATGACATTATACCAGTCTGAAAATTTAAATCAGAAATGGTATAATGTTTTTCAATTGTTTGGAACTTGCCAACAACAGAAATACAATATCCGAATCAGCAAAAATTCCTTGCCCGAACAATTGCAACTTACAGGAAATTAAAATCTAAACTGTATGCAACAGGTCAAATATCTTTTTCTGGCAATTCTTGGCAATGGGAATTCGTTCGTCATCAATAATTACCATCTTACCTTCGAATCCTTCTATTTTTGAAAGGTTAATTATATAAGATCTGTGTACACGAACAAACTGTTCTATAGGAAGTTTTTCAGTAAAATTTTTTAACACGGTTGAATAAATAAAATCACCTTTTATTGTATGAATTACTGTATAGTTATTCTCCGCTTTCAACCAGAAAATATTACTAAAATTTACTCTTTCAAAATGACATTTTTTTTTAAGAAATAAACAATTGTTGAGTAAATCCAATTTTGAACTTTCTTTCATACTTGATAATTTTGGAAGATCATGTGTACCAAAATTGTTAATTGCAATTGTTATTGACAAATGAATTTGTTGCAATGAAGATGGAGAAATTAAAATTGCACTTGGATAAGCTTTTTTTATTCTCTCCATATTGGTTTGAATTATTGTTGGAGATACAAAAATGAATGGCTTTTTAATTTTATTTTTTAAAATTTCAGCCAGTTCATACCCAGCTATCTCTTCATCCATATCCATTTCAATTAATACTATATCCACATCATTTTCTTGTAAATATACAAGTGCATCACCTGAATTAAATACAGTCTTTACAATTTCATGTCCAAATTCAAATAAACGACATAGTATTTCTTCTTCTATTATTTGTTCTATTTCTACAATCAATATCTTTGACCAACTAATCATATTCCTCTGATTTAATAGTTATTAAAAAAGAATTACAAAAATGTACATGACTTAATCACATAACTCTAATTTACAATTCAATAAAATCTAAGAGGAACTATAATATATAGTCTTTATTAGGGTAATTTTTTCAAGTATTGCTTCCATAAATAAATTATCATTAGTCATAAGTAGTAGTTTTTATTAATTTAATACTGTGCATTTACACAAATATTAAACTTATCAAAAGCATTTTATAAGAATACTATTGAATTTAATATTAAATCTAGCAGAATATTTACACCTATGCAAATATGAAACAACATTTATATGTACAAATTATTTTAATCCGGATTATGCGTTAGAGCTTGGTTATGAGGGCTGAAAATACAATAAACTCAAAATTATCATTAGGTTTCGTCATAGCTAATGATCTTAGTGTTAAATTTACTTGGCATTTAACGCTGACATATAAAAAATTGAAAAATTCCTAATGACAGATCTCGGATGATAAAGTCTGAAAACAAAAAAACAGGCCCTTAAGAGGCCTGTTAATTATATGATCTTAAAATTGTATTTATTTTTCTTTAACGAAGTAATTTCTTTGGAACAACAGTATAAATGATACTCCAATTGTGATATATGAATCGGCAACATTAAATACAGGGCGAAAGAAAATAAAATGTTCTCCTTTCCAAATTGGAAACCACTCAGGAAACCTTCCTTCAATCAATGGGAAATAAAGCATATCAACTACTTTTCCGTGTAGAAAACTCGAATATCCACCTCCTTCAGGCATAAATTGAGCAACCTGATAATAGCTATCATTAAAAATCATTCCATAAAATGCACTATCGATAATATTACCCATTGCTCCGGCAAAAATTAACGAAATGGCTACAATTAAACCCAGTGGGGCTTTTTTCTTACAAATATCATGCAGGTACCACCCAATTCCACATACGGCAATAATTCGGAACAAGCTTAAAAGCATTTTTCCCCATTCGCCTTGCAATTCCATTCCAAAGGCCATACCGTTGTTTTCAATAAAATGAATTAGAAACCAATCTCCGAATATCGAGAATTCTTCTCCCAACATCATGTTGGTTTTGATCCAAATTTTTAGTGTCTGATCTAAAATCAGAAGTACTACAATAAATGCTACCGATTTTTTAAATAGCGACATATCTTAAAATGTTTTATTCTTGTTTTTCAGGTTTAAAGAAATGAAAACCTTTGCTTCTAAACAAAAATGATTGGAAGAATATACTCTTCCAATCACTTTCTATGTTAAAGTTGAATAGTTTATTGCTTCTTTTTAGCTTCGATACTTAAAGTAGCGTGTGGAACTGCACGTAACCTCTCTGGAGAAATTAACTTTCCGGTTTCGCGACAAATACCATAAGTTTTGTTCTCGATTCGAATTAAAGCTGCTTCCAAATGAGAGATAAACTTGGCCTGACGCTGAGCCAAACGGCCAGCTTCCTCTTTTGAAAGAACAGATGCACCTTCTTCCAACACTTTAAAAGTTGGAGATGTATCTTCAATATCGTTACCTGAGCTATTGGAAATAACAGCTTTTAATGTATCGTAATCCTTCTTGGCCTTCGCAAGTTTAGAGTTAATTAATTCTTTGAATCCTTGTAACTCCTCGTCTGTATATCGCTTCTTTTCAGTCATTGTTTCTATAGTTTTATTCGTTTTCTAAAGATAACAAAAAATCGATTATCCACTAACTTTTTCAATCTTAATGAAGCTTTCTACACCTTGTTCTATCTCTACCGCCTTTGCTTCGTTTTCTGCTAATTTTTCAACCAATTCAACACTTACAGCCAAAGTTTGACTCCCAATGTATTCTTTATGAGCAAGTACCGCATCGTTGATTGAATCATGCATCATAATTTCAAGCTTGATTTTATCGGTCACATCAAAATCGCTATCCTTTCTAAGATTTTGAATTCTGTTGATAAATTCACGTGCTATACCTTCTTGTCTTAACTCTTCGGTAATGTTTACGTCCATTGCAACAGTAAGTTTCCCTTCGTTGGCAACCAACCACCCAGGAATGTCTTCCGAAATGATTTCAACATCCTCTAAAGTAAGATCTACATTCTCCTCATTTACAGTAATAGCAAAGTTTCCAGCCTTCTCAAAAGCAACAATATCCTCTTGAGTCATTTGACCAATAGCAGCAGCAATTTGTTTCATGATTTTACCATGCTTAGGGCCTAAAGTCTTAAAGTTTGGCTTGATTTTCTTCACCAATACTCCAGAAGTATCTGTAATGAATTCCATTTCTTTCACGTTAATTTCTGAAAGAATGATATTCTTAACAGCTTCTAACTGAGGAACCATTGTTTCATCCAAAATAGGAATCATGATTTTCTGTAATGGCTGACGAACACGGATTTTTACCTTACGACGCAATCC
>JAOARS010000162.1 GCA_025210415.1 Marinifilum sp.
CTTAGCAATAGCAGCCGGAATCATGTAAGTACCCCAGGATGAAGTAATATTACCTGCTGTTCCTACAATCTGACGAACAGACCAAGTTGTCATGGTGTCATCAACATCCATTAAAACTTTTTCAGTGCCTTTAGGATAGTTTAGTTCCTGGAAGATACGATGCCCTAGGAAATCTGGTGACCACATTGCCACTGCTAGTAAAGCAAATGGTAAAGAAGCAATAAAGTGCTCTAAAGTAGGAAGACCTAACATCCAACCTTCTTCAGTTGAACTCCACCAGTACATTGGATTCAAATTTGGTAAACCCATTTCTGTTTTGAAGGTCAAATCAAAGCCAGCTCCAAATGCCAAAGCAATGGTTAATCCTGTAATGGCACACAAAGGAATTGCCAACCAGCGCTTGTTAATTCGAGCCAGATATGCGTAAACCACTACTGTTATACCAATGATAACCAAGCCCAAATAGCCCATGTCACCAGCGGCAACACCAGCTGTCGAACTTTCTAATCCTTTAGCCCAGCCTTGCATATCACCAATCATGCTCATTGTTCCACCAAAACCAAGGAAGACCAACAAGCCTCCGGCAACCCCTTCACTTGTTAAATTTACAAGTTTAGATCCTCCTTTAAAATAGCTAAGTAGTAAACCGAAAACTCCTAACAGGATAGCCAATGCCAAAGGGTGAGCACCCGCAGCAGCAATAACAGCAATCAAAGGAATCATTGGTCCGTGATTTCCCGCTAGATTTGCCTTAGGATTAACAAAGCCTGAGGCTAAAACACAAAAAAGAAGTGCAGGAATTAACATTTCAACACGTGCTACTTCAATGGCGAATTCAGTACCCAATTGTATATGTGGCCATTTTTCTGTCAGTCCCTTAGCCCAGGAAGTCATAACGGCAGAATACATAGCGATGATCCCGATGGTTCCGGCTATGGCAGGAATTAAATCTTCCCACTCAAATCTAAAATCACGAAATGGCAAATTAAGTTTCCAACGCTTAGGATTCATAATCTTAAGCTCATGATTCAAGTATTCATCACGGCTCTCAAAATCGGAGGCCGGTCGATATGCTTTTTGATAATCGCTTTGTTGCTTACTCATTGGTTTGATGTCTTTTCTTAGATTTTGTTTAATTTCTTCTGTTTGGTCTTTGTTATTTTTCTGTGGAATGTAGGGGAGAGATGTTTTACTGTCACCAGATATACACAAAAAGTAAAATCAAACGAGAATCACTCTTCAGCAAAGAGTTAGATATAAGATTTATTTATAGAAGCTTAATTAATAATTACTTCTTTGAAATACTGGCTTAGGATTTCCTTGGCAGCAGCTAATTGTTCCGCTGTGTTTTCAGGCACTCCTTCTAATTTGTATTCCCACTTTAAGTGTTCGTATTTGTGAACCCCAAGCTTGTGATAGGGTTGAATTTCCAATTTTTCAATGTTTCCGTACTCCTGAAAGTGTTTACCCAATTGGTGTAAATATTCAGGCTGATCGGAATAACCTGGTACTAAAACGTAGCGCATCCATGTACGAATGTTTTCATCACGTAAATGTTCGGCAAATTTTAGCGAGGTGTCATTTGGTTTTCCGGTTAGCTTTTCATGCCATTCCGGATTGATGTGTTTGATATCAAGCAAAACCAAATCAGTATTTGAGAGAAGCTCTTTCACATCATCGTTGAGAACATTACCATTGCTGTCAATACAAGTATTGAATCCTTCTTCTTTTAGCTGTCTGAATAGTTTCTTCAACTCTGCAGCTTGCCACAATGGTTCTCCTCCTGAGATGGTAACTCCTCCCAGCTTCCCAAAAAACGGACGTTGGTTACGAGCCTTTCTCATCACCTCTTCTAATGGAGTAGGTGTACCTCCTTTAAAACTTATCGTATCCGGGTTGGCACAATAAAGGCACTTAAAAGCGCATCCCTGCAGGAATACCACCAAACGGATACCAGGACCATCATAGGTCCCTAATGATTCAAATGAATGAACGTTTAACATGGATAATAGTTAAGCTGTCAATGTTTTAATGAGTTGGTGAACTGTAGCCTAAAGCAACTATTTCATTCGCCATTCTCACACAAAAAAAAACGAGCCCGAGGAAAAAAAATCCCCCGGAACTCGGTGTATAGTTAAGAAAAACGTTCTTACATTTTTTCGAAGAAGCTACGAGAGATCACCTCAAGTTGCTGCTCACGAGTCAATCTTACGAAGTTTACTGCGTATCCTGATACACGGATAGTCAACTGTGGATATTCCTCAGGACGCTCCATTGCATCTTCAAGCATTTCACGGTTCAATACGTTCACGTTCAAGTGGTGAGCACCTTTGATGAAATAAGCATCCATCATAGTTACCAAGTTATCCTGACGGATATCTTCAGTAGCACCTAATGACTTAGGAACGATTGAGAATGTGTTTGAGATACCATCCAATGAATCTGCATAGTCAATTTTAGCTACAGAGTTCAAAGATGCAACTGCACCGTTGCTGTCACGTCCGTGCATTGGGTTAGCACCCGGAGCAAATGGTACACCTTCAGCTCTACCGTCAGGAGTAGCACCTGTCTTCAAACCATAAACAACGTTAGAAGTAATGGTTAGGATAGACATTGTTGGCTCTGCATTCTTATATGTGTGAAGCTCTTTCAACATTCCGTTGAAGATCTTTGGAATCTCAACTGCGAAACAGTCTACACGATCATCATCGTTACCGTAGTATGGGAAGTCACCTTCAATCTTAAAGTCGCAAGTCAATCCTTCTTCGTTACGAACTGCAGTTACTTTAGCGTTCTTAATTGCAGAAAGAGAGTCAGCTACAATTGAAAGACCAGCAATACCATATGCTAGGTTGATAGCAGGATTAGTATCTACCAATGACATTTGTGCCTTTTCGTAGTAGTACTTATCGTGCATGTAGTGGATGATGTTCATTGACTCACTGTAAACACGAGCCATTTCTTTCATAGCCACTTTGTAGTTAGCCATTACTTCATCGTAATCCAAAACATCGCTCTTCATTGCCGGAATACCTTCGATCAACTGAGTACCAGTTTTCTCGCAACGACCACCGTTTAGAGCTAAAAGCATTGTTTTAGCAAGGTTACAACGAGCACCGAAGAACTGGATTTGCTTACCAATTTCTTGGTAAGATACACAACAAGCAATACCGTAGTCATCAGACTTACGAGTGTCAGTCATTAACTGGTCATTCTCGTACTGGATTGATGAAGTATCGATAGAAACCTGAGCACAGAATTTCTTGAATCCTTCAGGTAACTGATCAGACCAAAGAACTGTCATGTTAGGTTCCGGTGATGGACCTAAGTTGTATAGCGTGTTCAAGAAACGGAAAGAAGTTTTGGTAACTTTTGATCTTCCGTCTAAAGTTCTACCACCGATTGACTCAGTTACCCAAGTTGGATCACCTGCGAAAATCTCATCGTAAGCATTCATACGAAGGTGACGAACCATACGTAATTTCATTACGAATTGGTCGATCATTTCCTGAGCAAACTCTTCAGTAATTGTTCCTTCTTCCAAATCTCTCTGAATGTAGATATCAAGGAAAGTAGAAACGTTACCTAGAGACATTGCAGCACCATCTTGCTCTTTTACAGCAGCAAGGTATCCCATGTAAGTCCATTGGATAGCTTCCTGTGCAGTTTCAGCAGGACGAGCCAATTCTAAATCGTACTTAGCACCCAACTCTTTGATTTGACCCAAAGCTTTGATCTGCTCAGCAACTTCCTCACGAAGACGAATTGTATCGTCAGTCATAGGACCGTTTAATCCTTCTAAATCTTCTTTTTTCGCCTCAATCAAACGATCGATACCGTAAAGAGCTACACGACGGTAGTCACCAATAATACGACCACGAGCATAGTTATCTGGTAATCCGGTAAGGAATCCTAATGAACGGAACTTACGGATTTCAGCTGTATATGCATCAAAAACTCCATCGTTGTGAGTCTTTGCGAAGTTGCGGAAAATATCTTTAACTCGGTCTGATACTTCAAGACCTTGTTCTGTACAAGCTTTTTCAACTACAGCAATACCACCATAAGGCTTCATTGCTCTGCGTAGCAACTCGTCTGCCTGCAATCCAACGATAACCTCTAAGGATTTATCGATGTAACCTGCACCATGTGAAGCGATAGTGGATACAGTTTCAGTATCGATAGAACGAACACCATTGTTAGCGCGCTCTTCTTTCACCGCATCCAAACACATTTGCCACAATTGCTTTGTGCGATCTGTAGCTCCTGTTAAGAATGATGCATCTCCAGTGTAAGAGCTTAAGTTATTGCTAACAAAATCTCTAACGTTAATTGTCTTTTGCCATTCGCCGGCTTTAAATTGCGTTTTTACCATTGCAGTTAATAGTTTTCTTCGATTGAATAATCAATCCTTGTCAAATTCAAATCTCAATATTCAGGTTTGAACTTGAAATGGTTGTGTTTAAAATTATATTTTTAATTCATTGCCATTTTTTGACAATTTCCAGTAAGTAAAATAAACAAGATAAACTTGTCCGTTTTCCTTTTCGAGCGCAAAGGAACGGACTATTTTTTTGCTGTGCAATACCAAAATGTTATGAGTTTCTAAATGCAAAGCTTTTCGAAAGGTTAAAGTTTCTGGTATTCTTGAAGTTTTGCTATGTAGAGATTGCAATCTAAAATTATTCAATTTAGAATGAATCTATTTGTTTGAGATGGAATTCTTAGAATCTTGGTAAAGTTATAATCAGAAAAATATTTAACAAGGATGTGTTAAGTAGAAAATGTGATTGTAAAATGAACTTACTATGATAAAATGCTTTAGGAGAGTTGTTGAATAAAAATTTTTATCTATTTAGAGTGATATATCCTGATACAAATAATAAAAAATCCCGTTTTTGTTGAAACAGGACTTTAAAATTATTTTTTCAGCGATATCTTATTCAAATGTAATCCTTCTGATTGAATTCCCCGTGCATATTTTATTCCTGGTTTTCCGAATAAAATGGTGTAACCTATACTATGATCTTTAGGAATACCAATTAATTCTCTAATGGATAAATCAATTTCTTCAATTACCCAGGTAATCATGCCATTCCAAAGAGTACCTAAGCCATTTGCATTAGCTGTAAACTCAAAATAAGTTAATGTAATTAATGAATCAACTTTTGGAGATGCATCTTTGCTTGGAGCAGTAGCTATCAGTAGGTGAGGGGCGTTTCTAAAAATGATATCTACTTCTGATTTCTCCCATACTTTCTGGAATGATGCCAAAGAAAAATATTTTCTTGGAAGTCTGTTCTCTGTTACTGCTTTTTTAATTGCCGCATATATGGTATCACGGAAAGCATTCATATCTTCGATATTGTCGATTAACGAAAACAAAACAGCATTGTCGTTATGGCCAGTTGGCGCATGCGATGCTGTTTCCATCACCTTCTGAATTAGTTCTTGATCTACATTCTCCCATTTAAATTTGCGAACAGACCTTCGAATTTTGATATGATTACTCATTGCACTTGCAGAAGGAACTTCAGCATTGCACGAAACTGAGTGTTCAGGATTTTTCCCAAGAATAGAAATTGCTGCAGTAGGGCAAATGGCTAAACAGTGTTGGCATTTTAGACAATTTTTTTCTGATACTATGGAAGCTTTTGGTGTAAGTTTGATTATTCCAACAGGACAATCTTCCTTACAAAGGCCACACTCAATACACTTTTCTTCTGCAACTTTAAAGTCGATCATTTCTTTTGCTTTTCTATTCTTGTGATTTTCCAAATGGAAATTTGCGACAAAAATAGAATTCTTATTCTAAGGGACAATTAATAATGCGAATCAAGAGTTAAAAGTACTTAAAGTTTAAAGTGCCTTAAGTTAAAATTAAGAGCTTTTAAGCATTTCAAGTACTTTTAATACTATGCGAATCAAGCGTTGAATTCTTTTTTAGAACAATTATTAATGCCGTGCCTAAGGCACCAGGGTTTATTTACTGTACTTTTCTACTAAAATCTCGTTTCTCCGAGGCTTATGCCGCTTTACTTACC
>JAOARS010000163.1 GCA_025210415.1 Marinifilum sp.
GGACCATCTTGTAAACCACCACCCGGGGAACGGGTGGTTACTCAAATTTAGCCACTTCGTGGCATACCATAAAACGTAAATTTTGTATCATTTATGGAAGTTCTGAAATGTTTTTAATTGGATTTTTCTGCTCAAAATGCAACTGTACCCAATGCCTATCTATTTGAAAATACAAGATTTAAAAGAAGAGGTTTATTAAAATCCTGACAGAAGTTTTTTTTCAATGTTGCACAGCCTACCTGTCGGGATTTTGTTCACATTAAACTCAATTTCCAATTGTGTTCACGAGCTCCGCTTTGCTACGGTTCCCTAAAAGGGAAAAACTCAGCTTGAAAATGTTATAAAATTCAATCAAAATAAATAATTCAAACCGCATTAATGCCATCTCTACCAAAATTCATTGCTATGTTGATAAATCCAAGGCAATGCCTTGGATCTACGATACAAAACACAAAAAAAAGACATGCCATGACATGTCCTTACAGCAATTGGAAAATTCTAATACCAAGGTACAGCGTACCGTAGTATTAAGAACACGGTAAAGAAAAAACGCAAAGCCAACATCCTGACTTTGCGTTCTATCATTTAAAATATCTTATGCGCTCTTTGCGAGAAATAAATTCTATACAATCACAAATTGCGCCGTATCTCTACTTCGTTGTTCCAACAAAATCTCTCTTTCTGCGGTCATTCTTTCAACAGCTTCTTCATCGTGATGACGAATGGTAATTAGCTCCACATCATCGTTGTATTTCACTTCAAAATCTTCAGAAATTTCATCCAGCAAATTATTCAATCTTCTTTCGGATTTATCTACACAAACCGAGAAGCTAATTGCCGAATTCTGTGTAAGGTTCACCTTCATACGATGCTTTGCAAAAAGGGCAAATAGCGAACTTAAACTCTCTTCCAGAATGAATGAAAAATCAGTTGGGCGGATAGATATCAACACTTGTTCTTGTTTGCGAATGTACACCGGCAATTGCTTTTCCATTTGCTTTGATGCTGTACTAATTAAAGTGCCCGGTTCGCTATAGTTGATAAATGATCGTACCTGCAAAGGAATCTTCTTTCGCTTAATAGGTTGAATGGTTTTAGGATGAATTACTTTCGCTCCATAAAACGCCAACTCAATGGCTTCCTGGTAAGAGATTCTATCTAGTTTCTGTGCATCATCCAACCATTTGGGATCAGCATTCATAATGCCCGGAACATCTTTCCAAATGCTTAATTTTTCAACATCAAGTATGTATGATAAAATGGCTGCGGTGTAATCCGATCCTTCGCGCCCCAAAGTTGTTGTCTGGTTTGTAGTTGTTCCGCCCAAAAAGCCTTGCGTTACATACACAAATGTACTGTCGAAACTAAAAGTCTGCGGCACCAGTTTTTGTGAAAGTTCCCAATCAACTTTTCCTTCGCGATAAGTGTTATCGGTCTTCAAACAAGTTCTGATATCGATCCATTTGTTTGGAGATCCGCTTAAGCGTAAATATTCTGAAACAATTGTTGTGGATAGTAATTCTCCAAAGGAAACGATCTGATCATAATCAAAATCGTAATCTAAAGTTGGCTCTCTCTGCAAATAGGTATAAAGTTGATTAAATAGCTGGTTTGCTTTTTCATAAACAATATCTTCTTTATTTAGAAACAACTTATTAATAATGTCGAGATGATAGGACTTTACAGCCAGAAATTTTGATTTTATCAAATCCGATTTTGTACAAAAATCATGAGTAATTTGCTCTAATGCATTGGTTGTTTTACCCATTGCCGATAGAACAACTATGGTTTCGTCTTTATAAGATTGAACAATCTTTACAAAATTTTTGACACCCTCGGCACTATTCACCGAAGCACCACCAAATTTAAATATGTTCATGTAAAATTGCTTAAGTTTTATTGATTTTGGTTCGCACCATTTTTTTACAAACATTGAAGGTACTAAATAAAGCTTGAGCAAAACAAAATTATTTTTCAACATTTTGCTTTTTTCACAATTTTTAAGATAAAAATTCTTTGCAGTTGCCATTTAAATCGACTTAACCGTAAATATTTTTTTTATGCAAAGAGTAAAACTTTTCTGCTAACGTTTGAAATAAGGGTTTGGCATTAAATAAAAAAGCATAACTTTATGCCACCAAATGAATGTAAACCAAAAGATTTTAAAAAATGACTGAACACCATAATGTTCAAACCCTCAATCAATTTATTATTGAGCGTCAATCTGATCATCCGGGAGCAAAAGGAGAGTTATCTCGTTTGCTTCATCACGTGGGAATTGCTGCTAAAATTGTAAACCGTGCTGTTAATAAAGCTGGCTTGGTAGATATTCTTGGCGAACATGGCGATCAGAATGTTCAGGGTGAAGATCAGCAAAAGCTAGATGTTTTTGCCGATACACACTTTATTGATGCCCTGAAAGCCAGTGGAGAATGTGCCGCTGTTGCTTCGGAAGAAAACGAGGACATCATTATTTTCGAAGACGAAATGGCCAAAAACGGAAAATATGTTTTCTGTATGGATCCATTGGATGGATCTTCAAACATAGATGTAAATGTATCCATTGGAACAATTTTTTCAATCTTCGAGCGTATAACTCCACGCGGACAGGTTGCAAACATGGAAGATTTCTTGCAAGAAGGAACCAAACAAGTTGCCGCAGGATACGTAATTTACGGATCATCAACCATGTTGGTGTATACCACTGGTAATGGTGTTAATGGATTTACTCTTGATCCATCAATTGGCGAATTCTGTTTGTCTCATCCAAACATTAAAACTCCCAAATCGGGAACCATTTATTCCATTAACGAGGGGAACTACATTAATTTCCCACAAGGAGTAAAAAAGTACATTAAGTACTGCCAGGAGAAAGATGCTCGCAGCAAACGACCATATACTTCGCGATACATTGGATCTTTGGTTGCTGATTTTCACCGTAACCTATTAAATGGTGGAATTTTTATTTACCCTCAAACCAATAAAAATCCAGAAGGTAAATTGCGCTTAACCTACGAATGTAATCCTGTTGCATTTATTGCCGAGCAAGCTGGTGGTATGGCTACCAATGGCAATATGAGAATTTTGGAAATTAAACCAGATTCCATTCACCAGCGTGTTCCATTCTATACCGGATCCACCAAAATGGTGAAAAAAACAGAGGAGTTTTTACACTTCTTCAACAATATTTGATTTCTATAATACTAACCAGAACTCAAAATGCAAAGCCACTTCCCGTTTGGGAAGTGGCTTTGGTTCTATTAGTCCTGGCTTTGTTTTTTACTGAGGGTCTCACTCAAAGTGAGGCTCTCAGTTAACCTATTATTGATACCCTCACTTGAAGTGAGAGCATCAACACTCGATA
>JAOARS010000164.1 GCA_025210415.1 Marinifilum sp.
ACAATCATGCCTTTTTGGGCCGCGGTCTTCATTTATAAATGATCAAATATCAGACGGATATCGCTTGTCTTCAACTCGTGTGATAATCACGGCTCCGACGCCAACTTTACCGTCAAAGGGTTCTGCTCGAGCTTCGAAAAAGATGGCAATAGCCAAACACATTCCTGGGGTCATTTTTATACCTTTCATCTTGTTCTAAATTTAATATAAACTAGAACAAGAGGAAAGTAAACAGGATGGAGTAAAATTTGTTGATCTACCGTTGATCTACTTAGCGAAAGCCGCTGAGATGGGATTCGAACCCATAACACACAATTTTGTGGTTTTTGCTGAAACCATCCTAAATTTATGGTACTCCACCTAGGAATCGAACCTAGATTGCTCAAGTTTGTAAAACTCGATGGTCTACCAAGACGCGTGCGGAGCAAATTAAACAGGATGTTTGGGGGATACTTGAGTTCTAAGCTCAAGTGGCACCTTGCCATAGTCCCCGTCAAAGACATACTCACGTTCTTCTCCTACTCTTTCACCAAATTGGTCTACTCATTCAGAGTTGTAGAATATGTCCATGGTGGGGACTGTCGGAATCGAACCAACTATAAGTTGTTTGCTGTAAACATCCTAAATCTTTTTAAATTCTTCTAAAGTAATAGTAGAGTGCTCACTATCACCACCATTATACCATACTTCAGAAAAAGTTTTTGAAGTTTCTTCTTTAATGTCTAATTTATCTCTTAGAGATTCTGGAAGATTTTTGATTTCTTCTAGCATTGTATCCCTATAAAGGGCAGGGCTATTCCATGCAATCCCGTAAATATCAGTAGTTTCACTCTGAATTAAAAGAGTTCCTTCATAATTGATATTTAAATTAGAACCAAAAACATATAATTCTTCATTAATATCGTCTCTATCTTCATCAGACAAAGGAATTTTCAATTCAGCCATGATACCTTTGGTACAAACAGTTTCAGACATTAAAACCTCATAATAAAAATCTCGCTAGAGGCACTTCTTAGCTCTAATGGGGTTCGAAGCGATTTATCAATCTCACGAGTTATGATTCTGCTACTAGAACCACCGCCGACAATTGAGTTATTAATATGTAGCAAACACTCAATATACGCCCTTTGCGAAAATGGTACTCCCGGTAGGACTCGAACCTACATCTTACATCCAATTACCTTCGGCCTGGTTCGTAGCCAGGGGGGATACGGGAGCAAATAAATTTAGAAGACTGAGAGTAATAAATTGGCCTTTTCGGAGTAGCTAATTCCTACTTACTCAAAATACCACCGACTTGCTGTATACGGCTTGTCTTACACCACCCTAGTGCATCAGCCCTCTAAATCTTGGTGGTGTAATCTGGTAACGATCCAGACTAGCTGTCCTTATGAGAGACTGCTGAGCACCATGCTCTTACACCAAATTTATTCAGGATTGCATATCTTAGTTTTCGCATCCGGGGCAAAAAATGATAGATTTGCTGAAGCAATCCTTAATTTTGGAAGCCAAGGCCGGAGTCAAACCGACACCTCAAGGATTTGCAGTCCCGCGCATTCGTTCATTTTTGCTACTTGGCCATATTAGATATTATAGGTGTCCTATTGGCAAAAGATCCGATCCCGTCTCGTCACTGATTCTCACTAGATTTAATCAGAAGATCGTTTAGATGATCTACTCCTTAGATGATGCATATTCCCATGACGGCAGGTTTAGCAACATTCCTATAAATTATGGTGTTCCTAGGAAGAATCGAACTTCCGACCTCAGAGTTATCAGCTCTGCGCTCTAACCAACTGAGCTATAGGAACAAATATGGTAGTCCCCCGAGGAATCGAACCTCGTCATCGACGCTAATCAGGCGCCTGCCTTTCCATTAGACAGTGAGGACCAAATTATTCAATAATAATCGATTTGTTGTTATCGATTGTGATAGAACCTGTAAATTCGTTAAAGTGATCCATGTTCCAGTCATGCATATCTCCTAAACAATATTTATCGTCAGAACAATATACTACCATTCCATTCGCTAGAGGATCATCCTCTTCAAACAAAACTACAAGAGTTCTCCAATTATTTTTTGTAATTTTTAGCATTTATATTCCTTTCCATTTCTTATGATTATAAGATATTTTGAAAAGAATGTAAATAGTTAATTTTCAGGATGATATTTTGACCATGTTCAAAGGTTATATAACCTTCGGAAGGAATCGAACCTTCTCGAAATATGCTGAAATCATCCTATAATATGGCGCTTCCGGAAGGAGTCGAACCCTCAACCCTCCGATTAGAAGTCGGATGCTCTGTCCAGTTGAGCTACGGAAGCATTATTTTTGGTGGAGTGAATGGGAATCGAACCCATCTCAGATGCATTGCAAGTGCTTCTCGCCCCCTTGGAACATGCCACCCCATTGAATTGGCTGGAAGGGGAGGAATCGAACCCCCTAGAAACTCGATTCAAAGTCGAGCGCATCACCGTTCTGCTTCGCCTTCCAATAAGTGTATATTTTGGTGCTCATGGAGGGAGTCGAACCCTCATGATCGTTAGATCACTACGACCTCAACGTAGCGCGTATACCGTTCCGCCACATGAGCAAATTTTAAAGTCCTTTATCAGGATTTAGTGGTTCGTATTGAACAAATCCTTCACCGACAGATGTAACACATGAAATTCCGTCATTACCTGTTAAAATAATAGTAAAAGTTTCTGTTTCAGGATTTACAAATGTTTCAATTATTACACTAGTGCCATTGGTATGCCCTTTAGTCACACCTTGAAAAAATAAAGTTTCTCCGTAATCATTTAACAGACGAGAAACCACTTTTTCTCTTTCAACACATACACCCTGAGCAGATGCTATAATAGCAGAAAAAATCAACATAATAATTGCAAATAAAATCATTCTAGCGTATTTCATATTGATATTCTCCTATATTTTTGGCAGACCCTCCTAGATTCGAACTAGGACCTCGACTATCGAAAAGTATGCGTAATATGCTGAAAACATTCTTAAGTTCAGAATGCGTAAATGCTACGCGTGCTCCCATTACACCAAAGGTCTAAAAATGGTACCCCTGAGAGGATTCGAACCTCCAAAACTCAGATTCTAAATCTGATATGCTATTCCATTTACATCGCAAGGGCAAAATAAATATTGTGGCTTTCTTCTACGTTATTCCGTTTCATAGAAAAGTCTATTTTCATCCACTAACTATCAAGGCACGCTAAATATACGCCGATCAGCTCGGAACCCCGATCTCAAATTAGATGGCGTTTTGTCCACAGAGATACGCCTAAACTCTGAAATGAAGTATCTCATACGTCGACTAGAGATACGTCCAAACTGGTGCTACTGGGAAGAATCGAACTTCCTACACCAAGGGCTTCAACCGAGTGCTCTACCATTGAGCTACAGTAGCATTAAAATATTTCAAGACTTTACACCACATAAGGCCCGCTGCCTTATGACCATCGACAAATTGGTTCCGTCGGAGATGATACCGATTATGCTTTTGGAGGTGACGGCCTCCGTGTCTAATCCTTTCGGCAAGTATTATTCTTCCGTCATGAACAATACTTTACCTAGAAATTTGAATTGGTCGTAGGGATAAGCCAGTAATGAGCTGACCACCATGGTTTTCCGCGCTCCCTACTAATCTTAATCATTCATGTAAATAATTGCTACTTTATGACCCTCCTTCGCGTAAGTATGGTGAGCAATTATCAAGAACTCATGAACTTTCAGATGTTCTATTAATCTGGATGACATTAAGTTTAGCTACTTCAAATTATCAGTTTGATGCTTTACAAGGTTTGCTGAAATCATCCATTATTTTGGCATCGAGACTCGGACTCGAACCGAGGGCGCAAGGTTTTGGAGACCCGCATGTTTCCTATTACACCACCCCGATAAATTCTTTAAATGTGGTAGGAGGGACTTACTTTATTACCCTCAACTCGTATGCCAAATTCTGTGCGAATATAATACGAGAGCATTATGGTCGATCGCCAAATCGACTCTTCAGATTCATGTCATTTATCCCAAAAGGGTGACGACAAATCCGGGTCACTATAACCTCATAATCCAAGTTAGGTCTCTGGCTGTACCTCATTCCTTGCACTACCTGTATCCGCTCCGTCGAGCGAAATTCTTTATTTTTTCTTAACGTATTTTCTATAATCAATTACTATAGAAATCAACGCTCCAACTCCAAGGACTGTAGATACAATCATAAGAGCCATAATAAGCGGATGTTCCATTAATTGATCATTGGAACCAAATAATATGAAAGCATACATGCAGCTACAGCAGCGCTGATAATACACATTCCATCTTTACTAAAGATTGCTTTAAACATATTGTAATTCCTTTCATTATGGAGGATCAGGTGGGATTCGAACCCACGATGGCTGTTACACTCCGGATTAAAAGTCCGGTCCCTTCGTCCTCTCGGGTCACTGATCCATTAACTCCAATCAAATGACCCTGGTCGACCTTCTTTAAAAGGACAGAAACATTTGATTATAAATTCGACTTTTTTATCTTCGATATTCAAATTTTCCAGAGCAAATCTAAATTCCTTCGAATATTCTTCGTATTGAAATTGAAAACTTTCTCTAGCTTTTATTGGATCGCTTTCTAAATTTTGCCACTTAGGATATCCAACTAAACCATCAAATAAACAATTTGCAAACGCAAAATAATCGTTGGAAAAATAATTATCTCCACAAATACTATCGAATGATCGGAAGACATGATAAGTACTTCCTAAATGTACTCTATCATGTTTCTTAAGGGTTGTACACCCTCCAAGGTCAAAAAAGTAAAATAATTTTCCATCATATGAGATATTTTTGGATTTGAAATCTTTGACAAAAATACCTTTTGAATGGAAAATTTCAAAAATTCTTTTAGAAAAATAATAGAAATCTTCAACTAAAAACTTATTCCATTGGTCAGGATAAATTTCATTTAATGTGAAATCTCCAAGCCACTCACGAACTAAAGTATCATCGTAAGTTTCAATAATCTCAGGAATGTGGATCGAAGGTTCAACTATCGAATAGATTTCGATTTCTTGTTTTACCTTCGATCCTTTCTTTATACAAATTATTTCTTCGTTTCTCAAAACCTTGAATATTTTACTATTCTCCATTTTGATAACGTTCAATATTTTGTCGTCAAACTTCAATTGATTTCTCTAATTTCTTTTTCTTTTGTAATATATTGTTGATCTGCAACTTAATCACAGGATCATTCTTATCACTTTTTAGTAATTCAATTAAATGATTAAGTTGCAGATCGAGATTTTGTAATTGTGATCTCATATCTACACCTCTAAATTGGTCAGGGAACTAAGAATCGAACTTAGTCTCCGGGCTTCCAAAGCCCAGGCCGTCACCAGAACACACCCTGTTGAAATTGGCAGTCTGTACGGGACTCGAACCCGTTTCCTCTGATAGACAGTCAGAGATAATACCCATATACCAACAGACCATAAATTGGAGCGGATGACAGGTAACGCTCCTGCCTATCTGAGTTGGAAGCCCAGCGCACATCTATCTGTACCACATCCACATTTAAATTTTGGAAGGGCGTACGGGACTCGAACCCGCCTCTACCGGGTGAAAACCGGCATGTCCTATTCCAATAGACGAACGCCCCATCGATCACTTATAATTCAAGCGATCTAATTCATTAAAAGTACTCTTTGGATAACCTTTACGTGCAACATATTCTAACCATTCCCACCGACGACTATCCTCAAGCCAAACTGGATACCAAGCATACCAATCGTACCAACCAGTTCTCTTCTCTGATTGAAGATAATCCATAACATTAGATTTCAGCATCCAAAGACCAAAAAGGCCTCCGATTAATCCAGCAAAAGCAAGAATGAAAAGACTAAGTGGCATGTGATATATCCTATAATTGGCCCCAGTAGTAGGAGTCGAACCTACGTTACTCAACCATAATCAACGAGCTCGTATTGATTTTATACTGGTAAAATGGCGGATAGGGAGGGAGTCGAACCCTCACGAGACTGGTTACTCCGAACAGTTTTCAAGACTGTGGCCACCACCTATTGGCTTGCCTATCCATTAATTTTGGTGCGTAAAGAAGGAATCGAACCTCCATCGAAATCATTGGTTTCATTTATGACCTTTAGCGCTATATCATAAAATACTAACAAGATAACATTCTCTACCATTAAGCAGCGACTTTACCATTTGCCCATTTACGCAAAAATATGGTGGGAGGGTGTGGAATCGAACCACGCGCTTTTACACTCCGGTTTTACAGACCTTCTGTCACGACCAGTGACTGAACCCGCCCATTAAATTTATGTATCGATTTGGATTTTCACCACCACTAAAAATTACATACTCGAAACGATATGCTGCGATATTTTAATGGCGGAAATCATATTAAAAGCCTTAGTAACAATTCGCGCTGATTTCTCTTATCTAACTGCCATTAATTGGTACCCACGGTGGGATTCGAACCCACAAAACCCCGATTTTAAGTCCGGTATGCTATTCCTTTTACATCGCGCGGGCAAATATCATGTGCTCTGGTAGTAGGACTCGAACCTACAGGGCCATTACAGCTACCGGTTAACAGCCGGCTCCCTTACCAATTCGGGGCATACCAGAGCACATGATACTTATTTTGTCAGGATGGTTTTTGTCCGCTAAGACATCAAAAGTTAGCGTTTTTGAGTTGCTGAATCCATCCTTAAATCATATTAAGAGGTGCCAGGATTTTGGAGTAGAAAGGAGTACGTTAAACACACAGGAGTGAATGTTTGAATATCCTGACACCACTTAATATGATTAATATATAGCAAACTATTCTTACTATATACTCTGTTAAATCTAAATCTTCCTGGAATAGTCAGATGCATTGAGGAACCACCCTCTCCGCTTTAATGTTCCATCGCTGGTTTAAAATATTACCGATCGCTGTAATATTCACGACTTTTCATTTTAGGCTTGGTTATCTTCAGATTATTGTTTACCAAACCTTCCATGTGACACTTATGTGTTTCGCTTGAATTTCACAAGCTCATCAGACATGTTAATAATACCATAAAATAGTAGCACTTTCTTCTAGAAATTGAAAACGGTAGGAATCGAACCTATATAAAACACCAGTTATTCCGCTTGTTGATGGATAAGATTTCAACTTATCTAAAGGCTTATACTTCATCCAAATGCTACTATTTAATGGTATCTTCAGATTTTTTCAGCTTTCGCATCCATCCTCTGAGCCGCCCGTTTGGAAGTTGTTTAGAGTGGGGTTTCCGCAGCCTCGTTCCGCATGTCCACTTATTTAAATTTTAACTTAACGTTTCATCTTAATCTCTCAAGTTTGATTCGTTGTTTTGATAGATTAATTTATAAGATATTCAGAAACGTTTGTAAACTACTTTTTTGCGTTTTTTGAAAACTTTTTTCTAAGTTGTTATTTTTAAAAAGAAAAAGCTCCAATCTTTTGATCGGAGCTTCGAAAGTACTTAAATTAATTTAAAGTATCTTCGTCAGCCTCCATATCCTTCATCATTAATATCGGAAGAATTGAGCCCATTGCCAAAACCTTCACGTGACCAAACTCTAGCGGTTACCGCTTTCGCCGGGCATGTATATTGAAGTTTATGTGACAACATAGTAGTCATTAGTTAAATTTATTTCTCTTTGTTTTGGTTGCGGGTAAGGGATTCGAACACCTTGACCTCCAGGATATGAACCTGGCGAGCTGACCGCTGCTCCAACCCGCAATATTCTGTTGTTAAGTTATATATACGAGAAACTTCAAAATTCTAAAAAATTTTTAAGTTTTTTCTGTATATTCTACCATAGGGCAATATTGATCTTTTAGTGCTTTATATTTAAGCCAAAATACAGAAGGAGATTTCTCTTTTTTCTTTTTTGCTGGTTTGTCTAAAACTGAGCGTTTAGGAACAAATTCCCAAAGATAAAGAACTACATCGATAATAGCTACGAAAATTTTACCCAGAACCTTACCAACTGGCCGAAGGATTGGACCAAGTAAATATTTCCAAATGAAATCAAAATTGGAATAACAATATACGGAACGATCCAAACAAGAAAGACAAAAAC
>JAOARS010000165.1 GCA_025210415.1 Marinifilum sp.
ATTCCCCATAAGGATATTTAATGATTTTGAGAATCGTTTTGATGATTGTGCACGAGCTTTTAATGGTTTGTTATCCATAAAGCACCCTAGTGCTTCAATAGCCTGTCCCATAACGATAAACGAAAAAAAATAGAATCTTTCCTTCTGAAGTCGTCCTATTTCATCAATAAAAATCCGTTTAATAAATTCTTTTTCTTCTTCGGCTTGCGATTTATCCATGTAGCAAATATATACAGATCTTATGGATTATGATTGAAGGATGATCGATTTTATACTCAATAGGTTTAGCTTTTCGGGAATTTTGGCGAATTTATTTTTTTCTTTATCAAGTCAAAATTTTCAAGCATAGCCGTGTAGCTACGGTTTAAAATTGAAGCAGGGAAAGGGAAAAAGAAAGAGCGAAAAACCCGAAAAGCTATGTGTATTGAGTATATATGCTCCAAAAAGAATAGATGGATCTATAAATTTTTGAATTCATCATTAAACCAAAAGCTATCCCTACAACTAAAAATTTTACTCCCATCTATGTGGTTGAACACTTCAACATTAAGCAGTTAATGTTTGACCAAAAAAATCATGACTTCTACTTCAATAAGCCTCAATCTTTCATTCGGTTGGGCTCTTCAACATGTAAAAGTTGGCTTCCAGTCAAACAAATGATGACTTCTGATTCAAGAAGTCTCAATCTTTCATTCGGTTGGGCTCTTTAACATGTAAAAGTTGGCTTCCGGTCAAACAAATGATGACTTCTGATTCAAGAAGTCTCAATCTTTCATTCGGTTGGGCTCTTTAACATGTAAAAGTTGGCTTCCGGTCAAACAAATGATGACTTCTGATTCAAGAAGTCTTATTTTTTTATCAGGCTGAACACTTCTACACTAAAAAGTTCTCATTCGAACAAGATAAACTCCAAAAAAAATGCCACCCAAACGGATGGCATTACAATATTTTATCAGTTTTTATTTTTTAGAACGAAAACTGCAAACGAGTTTGAATCATGTTAAAATTTTCTTCTCCGTTTAATGCATTCTCATCCAAATCAACATTCGTAAAATGGAATTTTACCAATACATTGTGATTTACATACCAGGTACCACCAACAGTAATGTCTTTTTGCTTACCTCCCATTATCATTGTATCACTATCATTCAAATCAGTCTGGTTGTAACGAGCCAACAACTCTACCGCCCCCGGGCCTGGCTTAGCCAAACGTGCCGATTTCATTTTGTATTTGTAATTGCCGCCTTTAACAAGCCAGCCCAATTGTGCATACCAACCATTCGCACTGTAATCTTCAAAATCAGATTCTCTTTTCACTTTTGCAGAAATATGTTCATATTGTAAAGAAACAGGGCCTGAAGCAACAAGCATTTCGAAATTTAGTTTGTATTGGCTTTCAGCATTCTCAACATTTGCATTAATAAATCTACGATCTTCGATATGTGTTGCAGCTCTTGAACGGTAGCTTATTTTCTGTTGCCTTTCAGTATATACAAAAGCTCCATACCCTTTTTCTACCTCAACAGGGTTTATCGATCTGTGAGTAGCCGATACACCAAAATGCAGAATATTATCATGCTGCATTGGAGAAAACACAAATCTTGATGTTACTCCATATCCTTCATCTTCTTCTTTGATATTATTATTTACATCGCTACCAAACAAACCTGCTTCCCAAAACACTTTCTTGCCCCATGTAGCATACGAAATTCCTAAACTTCTTCCCGGACGAAATGCTTCAACAGTACTTGCAGCATGCATAAATTTAGTTGTTTTAGAACTTTCGGTTTGTTCAATTCCAAATGGTTCCAAAAAATGCCCGGCACGAACAAAACTGTTCTTGTTAATTTTATGCATTAGCCATACATCTTTTAAAGAAACAGCACCATTTGCAAAGCCAACATTTATTTTTGCATCCCATTTTTTCCACAGCGTTGCTTTCATTAAGAAACGAATGTCGCGAATCTCGCTTCCACTACCTAAATCTGTTTTGTCATCGAAATAAGCTGCTGCATCCATATAAACTCGTCCTCCCATTCCAAATGTGAACTGACCATCGTCAGTTGCCATTTGTACAGAGCCTTTGCTAACTTTTAATTTTAAATCATTAAAATCTTGTGCGAATAAACTTCCTGTAAAAAGCAAACAGAAAGCAATTAGGTAGTACTTTTTCATTTAAATAGATTTATTATCAGACTTATTTGAAACATAAATGTAATACTTTACGGATTTAGATTAAGAATAAATTATATTGCTGCAAAATCATTGGTTAATACAAACAAAAATGGACACGCTACAGCGTGTCCATACATTACAATTTTATTTGTATAATTAAAATTTGAATTCGAAGTTTACAAATACTTGAGACTGATCTTCCTGATTTGAACCCTTAAAGTTAAAGTTACGATAGTTCAATGCCATTCTTACATTTTTAACTGGAGTACACTGAACACCTGCCGTAATGGCACCACCATTCTTCTCAAGATTCCACTTTTCTGTTGCTCCTGCCAAAGTATTTGAAGTTAGGTAATCATATCTTCCAAACACTTCCCACTTTTTATCAAAAGTATAAGTTGAATAGAATGAATAACCATACATATCGCGATCCTTAGCTACTTTTGAGTATTTTGTTCCGTTGGCCAACTTGTTGTATTCCGCAGCCAATCTGAATTTGTCTGAGAACTTGTAACCTACAAATGCAGCAATAGCAGAAATATTAGCATCGTCAGTTGAAACAATTTCGCCTCCTTCATTCTTGTTCTCGATAAGCGCACTTTGTATGTCGCCATATACTTTAGCAATTAAACCTTTGTGTTTAAAAACAAGGTTGGCGCCATACTTCTGATTCCCATCTGAATCCTGCATTTTCTTGTACCCCTCACCGTTGATGATAAATGCATTTGCTGAAAAATGATCACTCAGTTTAAAGCTTGCCTTGATACCCAAATCAGCACTCGAACCAAAGCCATACTGATCTGCATAAGATTTCAGGATGTAACGGTATCCCCAAAATTTCTCCTGATCTTTGAACTGAACCGTACTGATCATACCAAGAGATACTTTCACAACAGAAGAAGCTTTCCACTCTAACTGAGCTTTTTTCAAGAAAGCAGAGTAATCGCTACCTCCTGCGTTCTTACCTACATCAAGCGTAATGCTTGCTTTCAATCCTTTGGCAATGTTGTAATCGTAGCCAAAGTAAGCTCTTTTAATCTCGAAACCACTTTCTTGTTCTTCACCATCAGTCATGTCGTAGTGATAATTAAAGAAAACCTTTCCATTTACCTTGCCAGATGGCTTAAATTCTTGTTCTTGTGCAATAACAGTAAATCCTAAAAGTAGTGCAATAGCACTAACAAATAACTTCTTTCCTTTCATTTGGTTTGTTTTAGTAGTATGTAATTTTAATGCAATTCAATCGACATATTTTCTTAATAACTGCGGGCAAAACTAATTCCTTTCATTATAGTGGCAAGAAAAAATATTTTAAGGAATCGTTAATTCGAATTAACACTGATTTAACATGAATTCTCAAAACACATCATGTCAAATAACTATTAGTTTTGATGGAAATCAAGGTTTAAAATATCATGAAAAGAATTTAAAGTTTTCTGTTGCGATATAAAATGCCGATTTAAAAATTCAAACCAGAAATGATATAACAGCAAATACACGCAAGTGTGGAACAGCTGATATTTAGCTTGGTTGGTATTTACAGATGGTTATATCGGGGCTGTTTTTCAAATAATAATATAGGGTATATTCCTCTTTAATTGTTGTGTTTTAGGTAGAATGATTCTACATTGATCTTATTTTTACAATAAATTGCTCATATTCATACAAAGATACTGTTTCAAAATGCGTATAAAATTCAATATCCTTATTTTATTGTTTCTAACAACAATCGTAAACCATAGTTTCGCACAAAACACTCACGAGCTTAGCAAGATTAAATCCTTTCTTAACACATCGGCAATAACAAAGTTGAAAAGTTCGTTAAAATCGGAACATAAAAGAGATAGTTTAAAAATTGATTTCTATGTTAAAAACAGAGGGTATAAAAAAATAATTCCTATCAAAAACGGATTTGCCGAACTTGTAAGAATTACAGATAATAATATTGCATTATATTACACGATATACAATAAAGATGCAGCAATCAGTACAAAAACCTCTCAATTGCACCCAGGAGGACGCTTGGGAATTAATCTTACCGGAAAAAGCATGACCATTGGAGAATGGGACGGCGCAGGCATCAGAACTACTCATAAGGAATTCGGCGGCAGAGTTACATCGGGCGATAATGTCCTTTTTTACCCAAACGATGTTAACGACAACAATCGCCATTCAACACATGTGGCAGGAACGCTTGTGGCTGAAGGAAAAAGTGCACAGGCTAAAGGCATGGCTCCGGAAGCAAATTTAATTGGACACGATTGGAACAATGATGAAGCAGAAATGGCCAATTTCGCATCGAAAGGGTATTTGGTTTCGAACCATTCATACGGACTTGTAGGCAGCATGCTCCCAATCTGGTACTTTGGTTACTATGATACGAAAGCCGAAACATGGGACAGGCTTGCCTACAATGCGCAACACTATCTTATTGTAAAAGCAGCGGGTAACGACAGAGGTTTTAATTCTAATATTGGCGGTTATCTCAACCCTACTAAAAATGGTTACGACCTGTTAACAGGGGCAGCTGTAGCCAAAAATATACTAACCGTAGGTGCTGTGCATGATATCAATCAGGTAAACTCTCCTGCCGACATTAAAATGTCCCCTTTTAGCAGTTGGGGTCCTACCGACGACGGAAGGATAAAACCTGACCTGGTAGGCAACGGAGTGGCATTAACCTCATCCAATAGTGAAAGCAACGATTCGTACTTAACCATTAGCGGTACATCTATGGCTTCGCCCAATGTAGCAGGTAGTTTGCTTTTGTTGCAACAGTATTATCAAATTAAAAACGGACAATTTATGAGGGCATCTACTCTTAAAGGCTTGGCAATACATAGTGCACAGGAAGCTGGAACTCATAATGGTCCCGATTATGAATTTGGATGGGGATTGCTAAATGTTGAAGCTGCTGCCAGAATTATTGAAAATAAGAATTCTTCTTTTATCAAAGAATTAAATCTAACAAATGGAAGTTCTTATGCCACAACAATAACAAGTAATGGAAACGAAATTCTTGAGGCCACAATTTGTTGGACAGATGTACCATACAAACCCACCGGCTCAGCACAAACGGATAATAGAACTCCAAATTTGGTTAACGACTTAGATTTGCGGCTTACAAAAGATGGGGTAACTTATAAACCGTGGATACTTGATCCCAAAACTCCTAATGCTCCTGCATCAAAAGGAGATAATATTGTAGATAATGTTGAAAAAATTCAAATTAAAGCACCAGCGGGGAAATATAAGCTTCTGGTTAGCCATAAAGGCTCTATCTCTGGTTCTTCGCAAAACTTCTCTTTAATCGTAACAGGAATAAACAACTCCAATACTCCGCAATTACCCCCAACTACACCAACCAATATAGAAGTAGAAGAAACAATGTCAACCTCTGCAAAAATTAAATGGGAGTCTGCTAGTGAAAATTTCAATTACAAAATCAGGTACAAAGAGTTTACGTCTAATAGTTGGAAACAAACCGATATCATTACCACAAAAAACCACACATTGACTAAGCTACGACCAGAAACAGGATATGAATTTCAGATCAAATCCATTTCAAATCAAAAAGAATCTGATTTTTCTGACAAAAAAACATTCGAAACCACCTTATGCAGCACCCCAACTAACTTGCTGGATAAATCGCGGAACGAAAACTCTATTGAATTAAAATGGAGTGCTTTAAAGGATTCTAAACACTATATATTGGAGTATAAAAGCATTGATGAAGACAGTTGGACCTCTAAAAAAACCTCAGGTTCATCACAAGTTATTGGATCACTTTCCAGTGGTACAACTTACAATTTTAAGCTAAAATCATCTTGCTTTGATAATTATTATTCTAAGTATATAATGGCTGATTATACCACAAACTGCCTTCCTGTAAGTAATTTGTCCATTTCTAAAATAACCAGTAACTCGGTAGTCTTAAAATGGGAGAAAATTCGTGGCATTTCAAAATATCAGATTCGTTATAAAAAAGCTAAAGATAATAACTGGACTTCTGTTTCATTCGATCAAAATAGTGGTATGCTGGACAACCTGAAAGCGGGAGAGAAATATGAAGTTCAAATTAAATCTATTTGTAATAATGGAGCAGAATTAAATTACTCCTCATCAGTTAATTTCTCTACATACGCAACTTCAAAAGGAAATAACTCTTCGGAAGATTGGATTGAAAAAGTAGAGATTGGTTCCATAAATAACAGATCGGGAAACAATGGAGGCTATCAAAATTTCAGACATTTGTCAACCAAAGTTAGCCCGGGAAATACTGTTGATTTAACCGTTCAGTCGGGACAGAAATACAATTATCCTTGCTATTGGAAAGTATGGATAGATTTTAACTTAGATGGTGATTTTAATGATGATAATGAAGAAGTTTTGAAAGGAATAAGCACTTCTTCAGAAGAAGCTTATAAAAAATCAATTTCTATCCCATCAAATGCAGTAAATGGCAATTGCATGATGAGAGTTTCGATGCGTTACAATCAATATCCGGCCCCAAATGATACGTTTAAAACAGGAGAAGTTGAAGACTACAGTATTATAATAGGAAAAGAACATTCCAATCAACCTTTAAGTGGTAAAGAGCTGATGTCATCTATCCCCTCAAAATCAAAATTACTTGTGTATCCTAATCCAACAAGGGATTTTCTGAATATTAACTTAAATAATCAATTAAAAGAAGGTGGTATTTTATATATCTTGAATTTATTGGGGCAGATAATTAAAGAAATACCTGTTGATCACAGGCAGCGTATCAATGTTAGCCATCTGCCTGATGGCATTTATATAATTAAATACAAAACAGATGATACTACCCTCTCTTCAAAATTTATAAAACTCTAATTAAGGCTCGTTCAAATTAAGTAAATCGGAATCAAATTTGAGCAAACCAACAGGATGACTCATTGACTTATCCAAATTGGTATTTGAGACAAAAAAGAGGTTTCCGATAAGGAAACCTCTTCACATTAAGTCTTAGATTTTATTATTTCTTGAAAATACCAAGGTCTTTCAATTCCGAAGACATGATGTATTCAAGATGAGAAGCAACTTTTGCTTTACCCATTTTAATGAATACTTCGCAAGATGCGTGGTATTTATCGTTTCTAGTTGTATCAGTCAACAACAAATATCCCATAATAATGTAACCTGCCATTTCTACCAAACGACGAGCATGGAAATCCAGAAAATCGTTGTGATCAGCAGTAGCGTTGATTTCGTTTACTTTAGCAACAGCCTCTTCGTACTTGGCAGTCATACCTTTTAAAGTAGTTCTTAAATACTCGTACTGAGGATTCAGATCAGAAGCTTCATATTCTTTAATTTGGCCTAAGTATGCACCAGTGGTTACCCCACGAATTGCAGCAACAACTTGCAACTGAGTAGTTCCCTCGTAAATGTTTGTAATACGAGCATCGCGAACCAAACGCTCAATTGGGTAATCTTTCATATAACCCGAACCTGCGTGAACTTGCAATGAGTCGTAAGCAATTTCGTTACAGAATTCTGATGCAAACAACTTCAATAATGGAGTAAATACATCAGCCAAACGCTGATATTTCTTCATTTCATTTCTCTCATCCTTCTCCAAAGAACGATCTTGAGAGATGTGGAAATATGATTTGTAAACATCAACAAAACGAGATGTTTCATATAGAACTGAGCGAGAAGCGTTCAATTTAGCTTCCATATTGGTAAGCATTTCGTAAACCGCAGGGAATTCGATAATTGCTTTACCAAACTGACGGCGTTCTTTAGCGTAAGCCAAGCCTTCACGGTAAGCAGCCTCTGCAATACCAACCGATTGAGCACCTACACCCAAACGTGCACCGTTCATTAACGACATTACATATTTGATCAATCCCATTTTACGAGATCCAACCAATTCAGCAGGAGCATTGGTGAATACCAGCTCACAAGTTGGAGAACCAATGATACCCATTTTGTGCTCGATACGACGAACTTTAACAGCCATGTGCTTCTTGTCGTAAATGAACATAGAAAGACCACGACCATCCGAAGTTCCTTCTTCAGAACGAGCAAGAACCAATGAAACATCACCATCACCGTTTGTAATGAAACGCTTCACACCGTTCAAATACCACTGATCTTCTTCTTTGTTATAAGTTGCTTTCAACTGTACAGCCTGAAGGTCAGAACCTGCATCTGGCTCAGTTAAATCCATTGCAGCAGTAGCACCTTTAGCAAAACGTGGAAGGTATTCAGCTTTTTGCTCTTTCGAAGCAAATTCGTGAATGGTTTCAGCACAGTCCTGAAGTCCCCAAATGTTCGCAAAACCACCATCGGCACGAGATACCAACTCAGCAGCCATTACGTAAGGTACAATTGGGAAATTCAATCCATCGTACTCACGAGGAAGAGACATCCCAATTAAACCAGCTTTTGTTAAAGCTTCGTGGTTTTCAGCAGTACCTTTTGCGTAGATTACACGGTCGTTAACAACAGTTGGGCCTTCCTGGTCAACACCTTCGGCATTAGGACCGATAATGTCACCACAAATTTCACCTACAATTTCTAAGGTACGATCGTAAGAATCCATTGCATCCTCAAAATCAAGAGGAGCATAATCGTACTTGTCTTTATCTTCGAAGTTGCGCTCTTTAAGTGCAACAATTTTTTTCATTAAAGGATGTTCCAAGTGGAACTTCATATCCTCGTTATCTGTATAGAAATTAGCCATTTCTTTAGATGTTTATTTTGTAAATTGGTAGTTAGTAACTAGTCCTTAGTTGTAAAATTCTGTATAATCTAATTATTCTTTATACTAATTACTATGTACTAGAGACTCATTACCACTTCTCTAATTACTAAATTTATTACTTTGTATTTTCTTTGTACTGCTTAATCATTTTTGGTAATACTTGTGCAATATCACCTGTAATTACGTAATCAGCGAAAGCGTTGATTGGTGCATTTTTATCGGTATTGATTGCTATTACCATTGCAGATTCCTCCATACCTGCGGTGTGCTGAATCTGACCTGAGATACCGCAAGCGATATACAACTTAGGACGTACAGTAACACCTGTTTGACCAATTTGACGCTCGTGAGAAGCAAAACCAGCATCAACAGCAGCACGCGAAGCTCCTACTTCACCACCAATTACCTCTGCCAATTCCGTTAACAAATCGAAGTTCTCTTTTGAACCCACACCATAACCACCAGCTACAATAATACCAGCGTTTTTGATGTTAACTTTCGACTTCTCCATGTGACGCTCAATTACCTTGATTACAAAGTCTTCCGGCTTCACATATTTTTCTACATCGATATTTTTAACTTTTCCTTTGTATGCATCAGATACAATTTCCTTTTTCATTACACCCTCACGAACCGTAGCCATCTGAGGACGACAATCAGGGTTGATAATGGTTGCAACAATGTTACCACCAAATGCAGGACGGATCTGATACAACAAGTCTTTGTATTCTTTCTTGTTTTTCTTGTCTTCGTGGTCGCCAATTACAAGACTGGTACAGTCGGCAGTTAAACCAGAATGAAGAGCTGAAGAAACACGAGGGCCTAAATCGCGACCGATGCTTGTAGCACCCATTAAAGCGATTTGAGGTTTTTCTTCTTCGAATAATTTTACAAGAATTGAGGTGTGAGGAAGAGTTGTGTATGGATACAAACGCTTATCGTCAGCAATCCAAACCTTATCAACCCCAAAAGGCATAATTTGCTTCTCAACACCTTTCAGATTTTCTCCAATTACGATAGCTTCCAGCTCACATTTCAAATCGTCAGCTAGCTTTCTACCTTTTGTAAGAAGTTCAAGGCTCACATCGGCAACCTGACCTTCTTCTATTTCACAATATACAAATACGTTATTCACGGTATAATCTTTTTAAAATTCCACTTTTCAGTGAACAGCAAACAATAAACAGTGAGCAGTGTAATAACTGATAACCGTTAACTGACAACTGACAACTGACTTTTATCCAATAGTGTGGTTAGCAATTAATTCTTTCATTAACTCACCCATATCCTCTTCGGTTGGTTCAAGAACCTTAGCTTCTTTCGCTTGGAAAACTACGTTTTCGATCGATTTTACTTTTGTAGGAGAACCTGTTAAACCAAGTTCTTCTGCATTGGTATCAATATCGTTAACACTCCACTCGCCAATGTTTAGGTATGGACGATTGCTGTGTAATGCGATATAATCTTCTGTTGCATTTTGCATTTCTGAAACCGCTCTTGCATGCTTGTATTTCATCACAAACTTAGCGTTACGAGGACGACATTCAGGAGCCGAAGCATTTACTGTAACAACCATTGGCATTTTGCCTTCAACAGTTTCAACACCACGTTCTAAACGACGCTTCACAACAATTTTTCCTTTTTCTGCAGATTGAATATCTTCTGCATAAGTAATTTGCGGTAATCCTAATTTTTCAGCAACCTGAGGACCTACCTGAGCGGTATCACCATCGATTGCCTGACGGCCAGCAATAATAATATCAATTTTACCCATTTTTTTAAGGGTACATGACAAAGCATATGAAGTAGCCAAAGTGTCAGAACCTGCAAATGCACGGTCAGACAAAAGGATACCATTGTCGGCTCCGCGGTACAAGCCTTCACGAATAATTTCCGCAGCTCTACCTGGTCCCATGGTTAAAAGAGTAACTTCTGTGCCTTCGTACTTATCTTTCAAACGTAATGCTTGTTCCAATGCATTTAAATCTTCAGGATTGAAGATTGCCGGCAAAGCACCTCTGTTCACAGTTCCATCCGCTTTCATAGCATCTTTCCCAACATTTCTGGTATCAGGAACCTGCTTTGCAAGAACAACAATTTTTAAACCTTTCATTCTATATGTGTTTTTACATCAGTTTTTGACGTTAAATTTACTGAGATACTTCGATATAATCCATCCATGTATTTATTCTGTATCTAAGTAAATCAACTAATCACTAATTATTATTTCTATATTCAGGTTTGCTCATTTCACAATTGAATTTGCAATTTTTAGAGCTTAGCAAATATAAAGATTAGAGTACTTAAAACAAATCTTAATTGTAATAGATCAAAATCACTATTCAGACCAATGCATCTTTAATTATTTATCATGATAGCAGAAACTTAGGGTATTTTATATAAAACCGTAATTTTCGATATAATTTAGATTCATGTTCGTAATAATTCATAATAAATCAGATTTTAATACCGAAAAAAATCCATTATCGCTTCTTGTTATACCAATTGTATATCAAATGCGAATCAAAGGTTGAATTCTTGTTCGGAACAATTATACCAATATTACATTGAAATGAGCATTATTCTTCTGCTATTTTAAGTTTACA
>JAOARS010000166.1 GCA_025210415.1 Marinifilum sp.
TCAGGATCACTTTCTATTACTCCCGGTATTTTACCTTGAAAATCCCATTGATAAGATGTAATGGTTCCTGCATTAACTCCTCCTACATCTGTATCACCAATTTTATATGGATCAACGTTTACATCATTTGCAGAAGCTGTAAGAATTACATCGATAGGTTCACAACCTGTAGTTACTGAAGGTGAAAAATCAGGCTCTGGATTTGGATAAATGATAACCTGTTTGGTAACTGGCACTCCTCCATTTACTATTAAACTAACTGTGTAAACACCAGGTCCGGGATAAATGGCCGAAGGATTCTTACCTTTTGCCGGATCATCTGTATCAAGACTATTGGAATTACCAAAGTCCCACAACCAATGGGTTACTTCGGGTCCTGATGTATCAGTAAACGTAGCTGTTCCATTACCACAGTGACTTGATAACGAAACTGAAAAATTTGCCGTTTGTGCCTTAACTAGTAGTGGCAAAAATAAAATTCCTAACATTAGAAATTTCTTTCCAAACGCCCTAATTAAATATAGGAAATCGGGTAAAACTTTACTCATAAGTAGTAGGTTATAATTAATGATATAGTGTATTTTCTTTTAAGTATCTGAAATTAGCAATTATTTATAAGATCATTTTAATTTTCATGAAACATTTTTATTTCTTTTGTATATTCAATAAACTACCATCAACACTCTTTAGTTAAATAAAATTAAATTTCACCTAAAGCTTTTAATACCTGATATACAATAAAAAAGTTTCATTATTTCAGAAAGATTTATCACATTTATTTGATTTTTTATTAACAAAAATGAAAATGATTCAACTCTTCATAGATATTGCAATATCAAAATCTATTTTCATGAAACATTTAATACATTCAATAATTATACTTATTACTTTATTTTCATCTTGTAGCGAAAGTGAGAACAATACAGTTTCACCAAATCCAAACAATGAATTCATAAGAGGTGCTGATTTATCTTTTGTACCACAACTTGAAAATTTAGGATTGAAATTTTATGACAATGGTTTACAAAACGAAGTAGTTCGAAAATATGGCATGAATACCGTACAAATTAGACTTTAGCATGGTAAAAATCTAATTGACTTGGAATTAAAAATTAATAGCTTGCAAATTCAATTCTCTCGAAAAGTAATAATTGCTGAAACAGCATCTCCTTTTACTATGGGTTGGAACGATAAAACCACAAATATCATTGGTTTAAACTCTCAATTAATTCTTCCTGAATACCCACCACTCCTAATATCAAGCAGATTACCTGAATAAAAGACATTTGCAAAAATACCAATTGTATGGGATTTTGCTATTGGGGAGCAGAATATGTTGCATTCAATGGTCCCGAATCATCACATAGGTCGAGTTGGGAAAATCAGGCACTTTTCAATTTTAACAATGAAACTTTATCGGCAATTGAAGCATTCAATTTAAAATAATAAAATTCTATATTCAGGTTTGTCATTCTAAATAATAAATAAAAACAAAAATAAGACTCCTAAATCCTTTATTAAAGCTATTTTTATCTCGTCTAAATTAAACTAGGCAATTATTAAGTAGATAAAATAAGATGATTAAGAATTTTTCTGAGTACCTGCAAGAGTTTGAACAAACTCTTAAATCAGTATTTTACGAGCGAGACGACATTAATAAGTTCAGCCTGAATCGTGGCTTTCCTCCACTGGTGATGCGCGAAATCATGGCAAACTCTCCCCTATCGGTAGCCATTCCGGAAAACTATGGCGGACGTGGAGCTAAAGTAAAAGAATGTTTAGGTGTTCTTTCTTCGGCAGCTTATGAGTCCTTACCATTGGCACTAACCTTAGGAATTAACATTGCATTGTTTCTAGAACCTGTTGCTAAGTATGCCAACAATACTGTAAAAGGTGGTATTTTTAAACGATTTCTTGAAAAACAACAAATGGGTGGTTTAATGATTACTGAACCTGATTTTGGTAGCGATGCCCTAAACATGCAAACACATTACACCCAAAAGCATGGCATGTACCATATTAAGGGTACCAAACATTGGCAAGGTTTAACCGGATTGGCCGATTTCTGGCTAATCACATCCAGAAAAAAACAAGAACAAGGCAAATTAGATCGTGATATTGATTTTTTTATTTGTGATGTAACTCAAAAAAATCAGAAAGTTGTAGTTGAAGAATATTTCGATAACCTGGGCTTGTATATGATTCCTTATGGAACAAATAAACTGGATGTACAAATACCTAAAGAATTCAAACTAACACCAGAAAGCACAGGTGTTAAAATGATGCTGGATATTTTACACCGCAGCAGAATGCAATTCCCAGGCATGGGCTTAGGATTTATTAAACGGCTTATGGACGAAGCAATAAACCAATGCAAAACCAGGATTGTTGGTGGTAAAAGCCTGTTCTCTTTTGATCAGGTACAACACCAAATTTCGAAAATGCAAAGTGCTTATACCATTTGCTCTGCCCTTTGTGTTAGAAGTAGCGATAAAAGTGGTTTAGAAAATAATTTAGCTAGCGATGGCATTGAGGCCAACAGCATTAAAACAGTTGTTACTGATTTAATGCAGGAATCTGCCCAAACACTGGTGCAATTATCCGGGGCAAAAGGTTATCGATTGAGCCATATTGGAGGACGAGGAATTGTAGATAGTCGACCTTTTCAGATATTCGAAGGTGCCAACGAAATGCTCTACACACAAGTATCGGACATGATTCTGAAACTAATGAAGAAAAAGAAGGAAACGAATCTCTTTCAATTTCTGAAAGATTTTAACTTAACCGAAAAGGCTTCAGGATATTTCAAAAAGGAGGTTAATTTTTCAATAGATTTCAATTTATCCCAACGCAAACAAGTTGACTTAGGAAAAGCTTTAAGTAGAATAGTTTCTGCGGGATTTGTACTAAACCTGGAAGAAAAAGGTTTTAGAAAAGATTTGATCACAAATTGTATTGATTCCTTACAACAAGATATCAGTAACCTGATCAATTCATTTCAAACTAACAAAGGTGTATCAAGTATCGAAAATTATCAGGAAGGAAGTTCCTGGATAGAGTTGGCATAACTCATACAATATATAGCTAATAAACCATCTTTTAATAAGGTGGTTTTTTTATTCTCATTTTCTTAAATCTTTCATAACTTTAAAATCTAATCTTTTAGAATGTATCTGCATGGAATGGTATATCCCAATTACAATTATCCCCGGAATTGGATTAATAATAATGTCAACTTCGAGTAATTTAATTGCACTTAATACTGAAATCTCACAACTGAATAATGAGAAAAATATTTACAATGAAATTATAGACCTAAAATTGCAACAGTTGCGCAAGCTAAGCATTGCAATGGTTTTACAGTATTTAAGTGTTATATTGTTTTTATTTTCCGGTATTATTCTCGCTGTTTCTTCATCCGCTATATTTCTATCAAAATGTTTATTACTCAGTGGTGTTTCAATGGCAACCTTAGCAATAATCATTCTTTTTTTCTATGCTATAAAGTCAGTATCAATAAGGCAAAAACATTTAAAATGCACGAAATAATACCGATCAGTTAATGACTTTAGCGTTACATTTGCTTGGCATTTAATGCTGTCATTACTCTATCGGCATACTATTTTCCAAAATACCTCAAAGAATACATCTCTGCAATGTAGTTTAATCAGTCCTTAAAATATCGGTTATAATTAGCCTGAATTCGATTAAAAATTGTAACGAATTCCAGTGTGAACACCTATAGAATAAGGTTTGTAGTTAAACTCACTGCTCTTGTTTATAGAATTCAGATAATACTTGAAGCTTGGTTCAAGGCCAATTTGAATTTTAGGACTTAATTGATATTCAATCCCAAAACCAAACAGAGAACTAAAGTTGGTAGTTCTGAGATTTTCGATTTCGCCAATTTTACGCTTTGCTCCAGAAGTTTGATAAACACCATTATCAATTAGCCAATTGGCACCAAATCCGCCACTTACATAAACACCCAATCGTTTTTGCGATAAGCTGTATCGCAGTAGAAATGGCACTTCGATGGTTTCAAAATTCTGCTTTAATTCCTCTGAAGAACCTAAGTTTGATACCAATCTAGATTCTACGGCATCATTAGAAACACCTTTATATTTTATATTACCCGCTTCTGTATTCAACGGAAGCACACTTCTACTTCTTGATGCTCCAAAATCATTTTTAATTTCTCCCTCAAGCACATTAGCATCAGAAAATGTGAGAGTTTGATTCGCTCTTCCTAAATCCTGTCCAAAACTATTGTACATAAATCCAGTTTGCAATGCCAGTTTCTCACCCAATGCATAATTCACTTTTACTCCTCCTCCAAAACTTACAATGCCACTATTATTAGTTGTAGCCGATTCTTCATTCGAATAAGCTGATGATAGTTGACCAATTATTGCCCAGCGATTCTTCTTTACATTCTCTTTTGCAGCTTGTTCCATGGCTAACAAATTGTTTTTAATAATCAACTCATCAGCGGTTAATCGAATTGGTTCAGATTTTTTAGGACGTTGATATTGTAAACTTTTAGGAATCTGGTTGGCAGAATTTAATAGTTCACGCCAACTTAAAGAAATCGAGTTTACCAAAGATTCCTTTGTGAAACTTATTTTATTCTTAATTGATATATTCTTTGATAAATCTTCAATAGGCAATGATTCATTAGATGCAATTAAAACTTCATCTGTTTCTTTATTCATGCCAAGTGTGACAGTTTGCTCAGGCTCTTTTTCTGTAGCAACAATGTTTTGACTATTATCCGGATTATTTGCAGGTGATACATTATCGCTGATTTGTTCCATTGGGAAATTACCTGGCTCCGAAATAAATAAATGACGATTGGCTATGCCAAACAACAGCAATACGGAAGCAGCCAGAGCTGTAGAAATAAAAATAATAACACCTCTCTTCTTTCTTCGGGCTGCAATCAAATTATTGCTAATTGAATTCCAAACCTTAGGATTTGGTTCAACACTCATTCCTTTTAATCCATCTGCAAACAGACTATCGATATGTTTATTTTCGTCTAGCATATTTTCAGATTGTTCTCTTTTTCACTTAAAAACTCTATTACCTTTTGTTTTAATATTGCTCTTCCTCTTGCTAAATTCGATTTCGAGGTACCAACTGTAATATCCATTACTTCTGCAATCTCATTGTGCGTGTATCCATCCAAAGCATACAAACTAAACACCATCTGATACCTGTTAGGCAGTTTTTGAATCATTTCTAAAAGAATATCCAATGGAATATTTGCATTTTGGGTTGTATCTTCCGGTTCAGAATCAGGATCAGGCTCCCAAATCTCATCAACCACTTGCATATTTTTCGATTTACGAAACTTTTCCAAAGCCGTATTGACCATTATTCTACGAATCCAACCCTCAAAAGATCCTTTAAATTGATACGATTTAATATTTTGGAAAACCTTAATAAATCCATCTTGTAAAGTATCTTCAGCTTCGCTTAAATCATTAGAATACCGCAAACATACCCCCAACATTTTAGGCGCAAACTCTCTATAGAGTAACTCTTGTGCTTTCGATTTACCTTTCGAGCAATCTTTAATGATTTGTTCTAATTCCCGGTTTTCCAAAATGATTATCAGTTTTTCAACCTTGATTCATCTAATAGTTGTATAAAGGATGAGAAGGTTGCGCCAAAATTACATTTTTTTTCTCATTGCATTTAGAATCAAAAAAAAAGAAAAAAATAAGCAACCAATTCAATTACTCTTCATCATGAGTATGAATTAAACAATTTTTAGAAGGCTTATGAGAAAACAGGCCTACTTCAATTTAAATAACAATTAATATCAGTTAAACTTGATTAAAAAGATTAAAGAAATGAAAAATTTAAAAGCCATAGGGGCATTATTGGTTTTAGCAGTAAGCATTGTATCTTGTAGCAATAATGATTTTGATCAAACACAAGATCCGAAAGCAATTGCTGATGTATTTGTTAGATGTACTAAAATCGGAAATGATACAGTATACGCTCCGGTACTTTACACCTATTCAAATTTCAATATGAAAGAAGTTGATGTTAACGGGCCAACCGATAGTAATATCGATGAAGCTTTGAGCCAATTTGGAACTAAAATGGTATTCAGATCAGTGCCCAAAGATAATGATTTTACAAAAGATGATGTGGCAAACGGAATTTATCAATTCGATATTATTGCAGAAGATCTTAAGACTTATACCATTAGTGACAAATTACTTGACAAAAGAATTGACCCTGTAACTATTACTGATTTCCAGTATGATGATCTGCAACACACTATCGAACTTGAGTGGGATAATGTAAAAGACAGAGATGTTTATGTAGTAAAAATTCATGATAAAAAAGATGGTGAATTAATCTATATTTCTGATAGAATGAAGTCAACTTCATACACAATTCGTAACAATGAGAATCCAAAAAATTGGTCAGATTTTAAAAAGGTGGAAGGTGCTACTTATGTTGTTGGAGTTTATGCTTACCAATTCGAAGCTCGTACCGCTATTTCAGGTTATGACGTTAATTGTGAATCGGTTGATTATCGTGATATTAAATGGTAATCTACAATCCTTTTTGCCAATATTATAATTCACACCATTTATATTAATCACATATATCGGTATAATACTACATCATAATTTGTACATTTGAGAAGCCTTTCGAAACCAATTCGGAAGGTTTCTACTTTCACAACCATTCCCAATTATTCTATTATTTGAATCGAGGGTTAATTTTTATTAGTGCCCAAAATACTTAAAGTTAATTGCAATAACTTATATTGACTTGAAAGCACATTATCATCCTGTGAATAAGTAATTCTATCTTCGTTTTGAAAAATTAAACAAATTACTGAACTAACGCTTTGTTTTCAACTTTAGGTGCTTTAAACTTTTAACTCTTAATTCGCATTTATTATTTATTTAAACCGAACAACTATGTTAGATTTTAACATTTTAGGTGTTTCTGTTTTGGAATGGATTGGATACATGGCATCTGTATTGGTGTTAATTTCCTTATCAATGACATCAATTATTAA
>JAOARS010000167.1 GCA_025210415.1 Marinifilum sp.
GTAATGCCTGATGAAAAAATCACAATGGATAAATTGGTGGAAATCTTTAAGGATTATTACGAAGGAACTCCATATAATTTTGTAAAAAATATCAAGCAGGCAGATAAAGATGGAAAAGAGGTTCTGTCTCCTTTTGCCAATCCTTTCATGCCTTATGACATGAACCGCCTGTTTCGTGTGAACGGAGGTTGGGGCGAACTTGGCGAAAGAACAATTGCCCGTTGGTATACCATGTACGCAACTATTATTCAATGTCGCGATTGGCTTCCTGATGAAGTTGGAGGTATTGTATGGTTAGCACAAGATAATGTTGCAACTTCTATCTACATTCCTGTTTATGCAGGCACTACCGATTTGGCAGAATCATACAAGGTTAAAGCAAGAAGAACTGGCTATACCAGAAAGTCGGCTTGGTGGGCTTTTAACCGTTTGGGTACTTTAAGTGCACAACGCTGGGGCGATATGCGTCATGATGTAGATACTGTATTTGTTCCCCTGCAAAAACAATACTTCCAGGAACAAGCAAAAATTGATGAAGAAGTTGCTAAAATGAGTAAGAAAAAACGCAAGGATTTTTTAACCAAAAGAAGTATTCTATTAGGGAATGAAGTTGTTAAAAAGGCTTGGGAAATTGGCGATGGCCTTTGGACAAAGTATGATGAAAAGTTTTAATAGATATCCAAAATAAGGATTGTTCTAATACCGATCATTAATTTGTAGAAGCCATTTGTGCACTTCGTTTCCAATGGCTAACAAATTATATGTCGGCATTATACCGCAATTATCTCTGGGCTGAAAATAGCCCAAACTTATTCAGAAATGGTATAAAAACATATTTCAACCTTTACCTAAACAGGCAATGTCCAAAAATCCCATTTTTCGAGCTTTACCTAAATAGGCATTGTTCAAAAAATCAATTTTTCGGTCTTTTCCTAAACAGGCATAGTTCAAAAATCCTATATTTTGAGCTTTGCCTAAATGGGCATTGTTCAAAAAACATTTTTTCGGGCTTTGCCTGTTTAGTAATATAGTATAATTCAATATTCGACTTAATTCTTACGCTCCAATTCTTTTAGATTCTCTAATTTCTTAGCTGATAAATAAGATTTTATATCTCCTAGATGCTCTTTTACTCTTTGGTTTCCAAACTCATAAACCTTATCAACCAAACCATCAAGAAAGTCCCGGTCGTGAGACACAACAATCAAAGTTCCATCGAAATCTTTCAATGCCGATTTTAAAATATCCTTGGTCTTCATGTCCAAATGGTTGGTAGGCTCATCCAGAATTAACAAGTTCACTGGTTCAAGCAGCAATTTTATCATGGCCAAACGAGTTTTTTCTCCACCCGAAAGCACCTTTACTTTCTTGGTAGAATTATCACCACCAAACATAAAGGCTCCAAGCAAATCCTTAATTTTTGTTCTGATATCTCCTACGGCTACATGATCAATAGTTTGAAAAACAGTTAAATCCTCATCCATTAAGGAAGCCTGATTTTGTGCAAAATATCCAATCATGGCATTGTGTCCCAGTGTTAAAGTTCCACCATGATCAATCTCCTGCATAATTGCTTTAACAAGCGTAGATTTTCCTTCTCCGTTTCTACCAACAAAAGATACCTTCTCGCCTCTTTCCAATGTGAAATTTACATTTTCAAAAACCAAATGATCATTGTAGGATTTACTCACCTCTTCCATAATAACCGGATAATTTCCGGAACGAGGCGAAGGTGGAAATTTCAAACGCAAAGCAGAAGTATCTTCCTCATCAACCTCAACAATTTCAAGCTTCTCCAACATTTTTACACGCGATTGCACCTGCAAAGTTTTTGAGTAAGTTCCCTTAAATCGTTCGATAAAAGCTTTGTTTTCAGCAATCATTTTTTGCTGCTCATCATATGCCTTTTGCTGGTGTGCCCTCCTCTCCTTTCTCAATTCAAGATACTCCGAGTAAGTTGCCTTGTAATCGTAAATGCGCCCCATTGTAATCTCTATGGTTCTGGATGTAATACGATCAACAAAAGCACGGTCGTGAGAAATTACCATTACTGCCTTTCCCGAATTAATCAGAAAATCTTCCAACCATTGAATCGATTCAATATCCAAATGATTGGTAGGCTCATCCAAAAGAATTAAATCAGGTTTTTGAAGTAGGATTTTTGCCAATTCAATTCGCATTCTCCATCCACCACTAAATTCACTGGTTGGACGAGTAAAATCTTCACGTTCGAAACCTAAGCCCAATAATGTTTTCTCAACCTCCGAATCGTAGTTCGTTTCTTCAATCGAATAAAACTTTTCACTTAAAGTAGATACATCTTCAATCAGCTTGTAGTAGCTCTCCGATTCGAAATCGGTTCTCGAAGCCAATTCTGCATTCATTTCCTCAATCTGCTTCTCCATTTCGAAGATGTGAGCAAAAGCTTGCGCCGTTTCCTCAAAAACTGTTCTGGTATTCGATGTCATCAAATGCTGAGGAAGGTAAGCAATGGTCTTATCCTTTGGTGTTGAAATACGACCACGAGTTGGTGTATCAACTCCTGCAATGATTTTAAGAAGAGTTGATTTCCCTGCCCCATTTTTTCCCATAAGAGCAATTCTATCTTTTTCATTAATTACAAATGAAATATCCTTAAACAAGCTTGTTCCGCCAAACTCAACAGCTAATGCATCTACAGTAATCATCTTTTCGGTTTTATTAAGCCGCAAAGATAATTATACCATTTACATATCAAAACATCTTCAATTTGAGCATTCCCTTGTCTTTGGTAAATCTGTTTTTTGCACAATTTTAAAAACTTGTGTACAAGACTTTATGTGATCTAACTACTGAGCACACGGAGAAACACAGAGATATAATTGAAATTCTTGATCTCTGTGTACACTATAATTGTCGTTTGTATTCAATAGATTCTCTGGTTGTTTATTAAAATGCAGTAGTGATTTTTAACCTGAAGGAATTCATTCATGTCTATAAAAATATGGTAACCATATTGGATTAACTACAGAGCACACAAAGTACAGCAAACGATATTAAACCTCTGTGTTTCTCCGTATGCTTAGTGGTTATTCTTGTTTTTGAATCAGCCATTAATGCACTTCTCAATTAGTGTTTGAAAAATAGGCTCTTGATGGAAGCACACCCATGCTCTCGATAGAAGCATATCCCTGCTTAAATCGATAAACAGAAATCAATTCAAGAATTCACCTTATTTTCCATTAGTTTTTCTGCCACCCATTTATTGGTAACACTTTTAGGACGAATAATGGGCTGTCCAAGGCCTTGTGCCAAAATATTTTGTGCGCAAAAACCTAATATTCTTGAAACGCCAAACAAGACCGTATAGAAATCGAATTGATTCAATCCAAATTGATACAATAATGAACCCGATGCAGCATCAACATTTGGCCACGGATTTGCAACCTTTCCTCCTTTGTAATTTTTTAGAATATCAGGAACCACTCTGAATAGTTTTTCAGCA
>JAOARS010000168.1 GCA_025210415.1 Marinifilum sp.
TGCATCAGGTTTCCTGTTCAGCACCACATCTTCTACCTTCTCCAGCAATTCTGCCTCAATCTCATCGTAAATCTGCAACATTCCCGGGTTTACAATTCCCATATCCAAGCCTTCTTTAATGGCATGGTACAAGAATACCGAATGCATTGCTTCACGAACCACATTGTTTCCACGGAACGAGAAAGAAAGATTACTGATTCCTCCACTAATTTTTGCGTGTGGAAGATTTGCTTTGATCCACTTTACAGTCTTGATAAAATCAACTGCATAATTGTTGTGTTCTTCAATTCCTGTGGCAATTGCCAATACATTAGGATCGAAGATGATATCTTCTGGTGGGAAGCCCACTTTTTCTGTTAGTATTTGATAAGCTCTGCCGCAAATTTCAATTCTACGTTCATAGGTATCGGCCTGGCCTTTTTCATCGAAAGCCATCACTACCGCAGCTGCTCCGTACCTTTTAATTTGGGTAGCATATGTAATAAACTCCTCTTCTCCCTCTTTCAAGGATATGGAATTTACAACCGATTTTCCCTGCACGCATTTTAAACCAGCTTCCAAAACAGACCATTTCGAAGAGTCGATCATAACAGGAACACGGGAAATTTCTGGTTCCGAAACCAAAAGTTTCAGGAAAACATCCATTTCTTTCTCGGCATCCAACATGGCATCATCCATATTCACATCGATGATTTGAGCTCCATTTTCGACTTGCGATCTGGCAATAGACAATGCTTCCTCGTATTTTTCTTCACGAATTAATCGAGCAAATTTCCGAGAACCTGCAACATTGGTTCGTTCACCAACATTTACAAAATTGCTGAGTGAATTGATTCGCAACATCTCCAATCCGCTTAAACGGGTTTCGCTTTCTACAAAAGGTATTTCTCTTGGCTCAACATCTTTTACGGCCTGTGCTATGGCAGCAATATGATCGGGTCTTGTTCCGCAACATCCACCTACAATATTTACCTTTTTGTTCTCCAGCAATTCCTTCAGATCACCTACCATAGTACCAGGTGTTTCGTCGTATTCACCCAATTCGTTTGGCAAACCTGCATTGGGATATACACTCACATATGCCGGCAATAAAGTATCCAATTGCTGAATAAATGGAATCAAATCTTTGGCCCCAAAAGCACAATTCAGGCCAATACTCAACAACCTGTCACATTTCATCGAAGTTACAAATGCTTCCAATGTCTGACCCGATAAGGTTCTTCCACTATTATCGGTAATGGTTCCCGAAATCATGATTGGCAAATCCAATCCTCTCTCTTCCAAAAGTTGATCGGCAGCATAAACAGCGGCTTTTGCATTGAGGGTATCGAAAATTGTTTCGATCAGCAAGGCATCAACACCACCATCAACCAAGCCTTTAATTTGCTCGCTGTAAATTTCAACCAGATCATCGAAACTTACATCCCTGTATCCTGGATCTTCCACTTTGGGAGACATTGATGTTGTTTTGTTGGTTGGCCCAATAGCACCAGCAATCCATCTTGGCGTATGAGGATCTGTTTTCTGTATCTCATCGATTGCCCTGCGGGCATTCTTCACCGCTTCAACATTCAACTCATAAGCAATCTCTTCCAATTGGTAATCAATCAATGAAATCGCATTTGCGTTAAAAGTATTGGTCTCGATGATATGTGCTCCCGCTTGTAAGAACTTCAGGTGAATATTTTTAATGATATCAGGCTGAGTCAGGGTTAACAAATCATTGTGTCCTTTCTGATCAGCGGAAATATTGGCAAAGCGATCACCTCTAAAATCCGATTCGTTTAATCTATAAGCTTGAATCATGGTTCCCATAGCTCCATCGAGAACCAAAATCTGATTTTGTAATGCTTCTTTAATTGTAAACTTTTGCTCCATATTTTAAAAAGCTGTTAGCCTTTAGTAATTAATGCGAATCAAGAGCTGAAACAACTGATTGATTAGACATTAATAAATTTTATAACATTTTTAAATTGAGTTTTTCCCTTTTAGGGAAAATCCCGACAGGGAAAAGGGTGAAACAAGAAAAATATTATCAAAAATGCACCCTTCTGGCTGTCGCCATCTTCTCCCGATTCTCGGGACAGGCTCTAAAAGGGAAGAATTCCTAAATTAACCTTCCTAGTACTTTTCAAACTATATTTTTACCCCTTGATTCGCATAATTAGCTTGATTCTTAAATTCAATTTGCTACTGTCAAATATATAGCTGTATTGGTGTTTTTTTGCTCCACTAGCACGTGATGTTTGTTTTGAATTTCTTCAATCGTAGCTGGCGTATAGTGTCGAACTGTGATCAATTCTAAATCTTCACTTAGGTCTACCTCGTATTTTTTACTCAATTCGTTAATTAGTTCCTCGATATTTCTTGCCGAAGAATTGGCACAGAATGCAAAACTAACAGCAGTGTTTTGAGTAAAATTAAGCTTAATTCTAAACTTTGTCACGAGTGAAAAGATAAAAACCAGATCTTTTTCACCTATAAATGAAAAATTTAAAGGCTTCAAATTCACCATTACCTGTTTTTTCTTCACAATATAGTTTGGCAATAAAGGTTGAGCTTGTTCTCCCTTTGTAATTAAAGTTCCCTTTTGCGATGGATCGATAAATGATTTTACCCAAAGAGGAATTTGTTTTGCCTGCAAAGGCTTTATGGTTTTGGGATGAATTACCCTTGCCCCATAATACGATAACTCGATGGCCTCGTGATAGGGAATCAAATCCAA
>JAOARS010000169.1 GCA_025210415.1 Marinifilum sp.
CAAACTCAACGTGCTCAGAAATGGCATCAATCACAATTTCACCATTCTTGGCAACTCCATCGAACTCAATCTCTTTGGCCTCTTGAATAAACTCACTCACAACCACGGGATACTGCTTGGAAACCTGTGCCGCAAGATTCAAGAAGTGTTCCAATTCCTCTCGGTTCGATACCACATTCATGGCAGCTCCTGAAAGTACATAACTCGGACGAATCAATACTGGAAATCCCACTTCATCAATAAACTCGTGAATGGCTCCAATACTGGTCAACTCGCTCCATCTTGGCTGATCCACTCCCAGTTCATCCAACATTGCCGAGAAAGTCTGACGATTCTCTGCTCTGTCAATCGATTCAGGAGAAGTACCCAATACATTCACATCCGCTTTGTGCAGACGCATTGCCAGGTTCTGTGGAATCTGTCCTCCAACCGACACGATTACACCTCTTGGTGATTCTAAATCAATAATATCTAATACTCTTTCGAAAGACAATTCATCGAAATACAGTCTGTCACAAACATCGTAATCGGTACTTACCGTTTCCGGATTGTAATTGATCATTACTGAACGCAAACCTTCTTTGTTTACTGCATTTAGGGCATTTACGCTACACCAGTCGAACTCAACCGATGAACCAATTCTGTATGCTCCCGAACCTAATACAATAACTGATTTGTTATCGGCAACATAATCGATGTCATTTTCATCGCCACTATAAGTCAAATAAATGTAATTGGTTTGTGCAGGATACTCCGCTGCAAGCGTATCAATTTGCTTCACAACAGGAACAATTCCTTTTTCCTTACGATGCTTTCTTATCGCCAATAATTCCGATTCCATATTGGTATTTTCTGGCTTCAGAACGAATCTTGCCAACTGGAAATCCGAGAATCCATATACTTTAGCTGCTTTAAGCAATTCATCAGGTAAAGTCTGTAAGTTGCTATGCTTTTGCAGATCCCACTTGATTTTTGCGATGTGCTCTAGCTTGCTTAGGAACCATTTGTCGATCTTGGTTAGGTCGTGTACTTTATCGATGCTGTATCCTTCTTCGAATGCCTGTGCAATGGAGAAAATACGCATATCGGTTGGGTGCGTTAACTCCTTATCTACATCCTCGAACTTGGAGTGAACATTTCCTACAAATCCGTGCATTCCCTGGCCAATCATACGCAAACCTTTCTGAATGGCTTCCTCGAAGTTACGGCCAATGGCCATTACTTCTCCAACCGATTTCATACTTGATCCGATCTCTTTGGTTACTCCCTCGAACTTGTTCAAATCCCAACGAGGAATCTTACAAACTACGTAATCAAGCGCAGGTTCGAAACATGCAGTGGTGGTTTGTGTTACGGTATTCTTAAGTTCATGTAGTGCATATCCTAAACCAAGCTTGGCAGCTACAAATGCCAATGGATAACCCGTAGCTTTCGATGCCAATGCAGATGATCTTGACAGACGAGCATTCACCTCAATTACACGGTAATCTTCTGATTCGGGATCCAGTGCATATTGTACGTTACACTCTCCTACTACACCCATGTGACGAATGATCTTAATCGCCAATGCTCTTAGCTTGTGGTATTCCGAATTGGTTAATGTTTGCGAAGGTGCAATTACAATACTCTCACCGGTATGAATTCCCAGCGGATCGAAGTTTTCCATATTACAAACCGTAATACAGTTGTCGTAAGCATCACGAACAACCTCGTATTCTACCTCTTTCCATCCTTTTAGCGACTCTTCAACTAAAATCTGGTTTGAATAGGATAATGCGTTCTCAGCCAACTTTTTCAGTTCTGTCATATTGGAACAGAAACCAGAACCTTGTCCTCCAAGTGTAAAGGCTGCACGCACAATAATTGGGAAACCTAATTTCTCTGCTGCATCTAATGCTCCTTGTACCGATGATACTGCATAAGATTGAGGAGTTTTAACATCGATTTTACGCAATTCGTTGGCAAAAATCTCTCTATCTTCAGTTTTAATAATCGCTTCGATAGGTGTACCCAGAACCTTTAGGTTGTACTTTTCCAGAATACCTGATTCAAAAAGTTGTACACCACAGTTCAGTGCAGTTTGTCCACCAAATGCAAGTAGAATTCCATCAGGCTTCTCTTTTAAAATTACCTGTTCTACAAAAAAGGGAGTAACCGGCAAGAAATAAATCTGATCGGCAACTCCCTTGGAAGTTTGTACGGTTGCAATGTTCGGGTTTATTAGAACAGTATGAATACCTTCCTCTTTCATGGCTTTTAAGGCCTGCGATCCGGAATAGTCAAATTCACCAGCTTCACCAATTTTAAGGGCTCCTGAACCTAATACGAGTACTTTCTTTATTTTGTCTTTAATCATTTTTCTTTGAGTGAATGAGTTAAAAAGTAAATGAGTGAATGAGTAATGTGTTAATGAGTTCATTTTTCAATTCATCATTCATAACTCATAATTAATAATTTCAAATCCTAACACCCCTCTGTCCTTCGGACATCTCCCCTGAAAGGGAGAAAACATTAAAAGAGGCCTGTTTAAACATTAAGCTTGTGTTTTTCCATCATTTCAATGAAATCATCAAAAAGGAATTCTGTATCAGTTGGACCGCTGGATGCTTCGGGGTGAAACTGAGATGCAAAAAATGGTTTAGTTGCATGCTTAATTCCCTCACAAGTATTATCGTTTGCATTAGTAAATAGCGGCTTCCAATCTTTTGGTAAAGTGTCGTTATTAATTGCATAACCGTGGTTTTGCGAAGTGATAAAACAACGTTTGGTTCCTTGAAGAACTACTGGCTGATTATGACTTCTGTGTCCGTACTTTAACTTGTAGGTATCTGCTCCTGCAGCAAGTGCCATCAGCTGTGTTCCCAAGCAAATTCCCATAATTGGAATGTCTTGATCAAAAGCCTTCTTCAAATTTGCGATAGCAGCTGTATTCTGTTTCGGATCGCCCGGACCGTTAGAGATAAATAAGCCATCGTATTCTTCTTGTGTGAAGTCGTAATCATGTGGAACTCGGATTACTGTTGTATCACGTTTTAAAAGACATCTGATGATGTTATTTTTTACTCCGCAATCCAGTAAAAGTACTTTGTGCTTTCCTTCGCCATAAACCTTTTTCTCAGGAATACTTACCTGTGCAACCAGGTTTTCAAGATTTGGATCTTTCCATTCAGGTTCTTTATCTTCGAAAACAATTTTTGCAAGCATACTTCCTTGTTCACGAAGTTTTTTGGTTAGTGCACGGGTATCTACACCATAAACACCTGGAATTTTGTGTTCTTTCATCCAGTCTGCAAGACTTAAACTAGCATTCCAGTGGCTGAACTCTTCTGTGTAATCAGAAACAATGAATGCTGACACTTGAATTTTCTCCGATTCGTAAAATCGGAATAAATCATCTTCTTGCAATGTTCCCGGAACACCGTAATTCCCAATCAAAGGGAAAGTACTCACCAAAATCTGTCCCTTGTACGATGGATCAGTCAAACTTTCCGGATATCCCGTCATTGCTGTGTTAAATACCATCTCTCCTGCCACGGAGCCCTCATACCCAAAAGATGTACCGACATATTCTGATCCATCTTGTAAAATTAGTTTTGCTTTTGTCTGTTGTGACATAAAAGTTCTATAAAATGGTTTAAAAATTCTAGTTAATTAGTGATTTTGTGAATTCGTTATTTTGGAACGTCCTAATTCACAAACTAACAAATTCACGGTATTACAAATTATATTCTATTCAATAAATTCATATATGCCTCTTTTGTTTTATGGAAGTTGAATGCTACGAATGTTTCATTCATTTTGCATACAATTCTATCGTTGCATAAGTTCCCAAGACTTCCCTCATGAACATGTTTAATTTCACCTTCATGATTGAAATCTCCTTCTTCAACAAGTTGTCCTACTTTCTTGTATGCATCACGGAAAGGAACACCATCTACAACCATCTTATTTACTTCTTCAACTGTAAACAAGTATTTGTAGCGTTCATCATTTAATACTTCTTCGTTAATTTTCACTTCTGATAACATGACTCTGGTCATTTCAAGACATGAGAGCATCTTATCGAATGATGGCATAAAGAATTCCTTAGTCAACTGGTAATCTCTGTGATATCCTGAAGGAAGATTAGAAGTTACTGCCTGAATTTGAGCAGGTAACATTTGTAATGCATTTGCATGCGCTCTAATTAATTCGAACACATCAGGATTTTTCTTATGTGGCATAATACTACTTCCTGTTGTTAACTCGTCTGGAAAGCTCAAAAAATTAAAGTTCTGAGAGTTGTACAAACATGCATCCATTGCCAATTTAGCAATTGTCATTGCCATATTCGCTAATGCTGATAATACGGTAAACTCCATTTTACCACGGCCCATTTGCGCATAAACCACATTGTAGCTTAGGTTGTCAAATCCTAGTAAATCTGTTGTCATTTGTCGATTTAATGGGAATGAAGAACCATATCCAGCTCCAGATCCCAACGGGTTTTGGTTTACAACCTTATAAGCCGACTGCAATACCAAAAGATCATCTGTTAAACTTTCGGCATAAGACCCAAACCATAAACCAAATGATGAAGGCATTGCAACTTGCAAGTGCGTATATCCAGGAATCAAAACGTTCTTATACTTATTACTCTTCTCAATCAACTCATCAAACAGTAATCTTGCTTCACGAACAATTTCTTCTAATTTGTTTCTGGTAAATAGTTTCAAATCCAAAAGAACCTGATCATTTCTCGATCTTCCGCTGTGTATTTTCTTACCGATGTCTCCTAAAGCTTGAGTAAGTAAATATTCAATTTGTGAGTGAACATCCTCAATACCGTCCTCAATTACAAAGGCATCGTTTTTAATGGATGAATATATTTTTCTTAGTTCTTCCTGAATTAACTTCAATTCTTTCTTTTCCAACAGACCGATAGACTGTAGCATTTCGATGTGAGCAAGTGATCCAAGCACATCAAAAGCAGCCAGTTCCAAGTCTAATTCACGGTCCATTCCAACCGTAAATTGTTCTATTTTCTTATCAACTTGTACGCCTTTGTCCCAAAGTTTCATAGTTAGTTTGTATTTTGTGTTTGTATATTATTTTTTAAGTAATCTTATTACTCCTCTTTTGTTCTAAACCTTTGCTTTACTCATTATTGATTGACAAAGATTCCAAATGCAA
>JAOARS010000170.1 GCA_025210415.1 Marinifilum sp.
ATACCAAATAATCAATATAGCTCACTTCATTTTCAAAATGGTATTATTGGGAATTTAACTTTTGAACTTTGTGATCATTATTCATATAAAATAACATCAGGTTGTCCAACTTCAAAATTATTGAATTTAGGTCGTTCTTCGCCAGATAGGCGGAACGTTGCAGATTGAAAATCGCTTGGTGCTTTAGGATAAAATGCCAAGCGCAATTGTATGGTTTTAAATACCAGATTTTCATTGTGTAGCCGTACACCAAAGCCTAAACCATAGTAATAATCGCCTTTAAAAATATGTTTTTGGTTGCTTCCTATAATTCCCAAGTCGCCAAATGTATAAAAAGCAAACTTAAAACCTCCTACCAGATATGGAGTAAAAGCAACAGTTTCCATGCTTAAACTAAGTTTTTGATTTCCGGTAACTTCTTCGCTTTTAAATCCTCGAATTCCTTTTTTGTTGTTAATGGCGATAAATTCTTCAGGAAATCGCCTGATACCCAGAGTATATTTTAAATCAGCAAAATTACGAAACCTTAAAGCGCCTAGTTTTCGTATTCGGCTAAAAAATTTCGACTGAGCCAATAAAGTTCCTTGTTGGAATCGTTTTGAATTAAAAAAGCCACCAATTGCAATACGATTAAAAAAGTAACTTCTTGTTTTTTGAATGTAACTTGCATTCTGAAAATCGAAACCTAAATACATTCTGTGCGAGTATTCACGATCTTCGTAACCAAAATTCATTTGGGCTAAAAATCCATAAGGAATATCCTCTGTTCTACCAAAATTATAAATCAGGTTACTTTTGTAGTATTGGGTTTGACTGATACTTATTCCTCCGAGATACAGAATATTATTGTGGAAAAACTGATTTAATTCAGGCCCGGTTTCAGGCCTTTCGAAAAACTTTCGGCTTGCTATGCGGCCGGTAAAGAACATTTTGCGTCGGGCAAATAAATTTTTCGAGTCAAGTTTTACAGATGTACCATACCAAAGGTTTCCATAATTAAAATCAAGAGGAATTTCGTTACGAATAGGATCGTCATCCATAATTTTATCCGATCCCATTGTTTTCGATAAACTGAATCCACCAGCTCTTTTGGTATTATAAGTTTCAAAATTTTTCTCAAAATCAATTCCCATCACTGATTTTTCGTAGGTGTTTTCGTAAATTAAACTGGCATCGATATAACTTCTTTTAATATTGCGAATCGTATATCGGCCTGAATATCCAAATTTTTGATCTTTATCACCGTCGTAATGAAACTTATTGCTGAACTCATGGCCAATGCCATATAAATTTCGACTATACAATTCGAATTCGGTAGATAATTTAGAACCGAGATCTACATCAATTCCCCAGGAAAACTGATCTTTTACCCAAAGTTGAATATCTACAAACTTATTTGATCCTTTTACAGGAATCACTCTGAAGAAAGCATCCTTAATGTAGTTCAATTGTCGAATTAACCTTTCGTTATCAGCAAGTGTGTATGCATCAAGTTTGTCGCCTTCTTTCAAATACAACATCTTTTTCAAGTGTCCGCGCCTACTGGTGTGATGAAGCGTATTACCAGTTCGTTCAATCCAGCTATTGGCAACTTTGGTGGTATCGTGCAAGCTTGAACCAAAAGGTTCCAGTACTTTTACTTCAATATTTCTGATTACTTTTCCTTGATAAATTACAAAAGCCGTCTCACTTCGCTCCGTTTTTAAAGTATCAGTAGGTGATATTTTATCAGGAGCTACAAAAAATAACTTATACAATTCTTTGGTAAATTTTCGTTTATAAGCACCGCGCTGAATGGCATGATAAAACTTACTTCCGCTTTTTTGTGCATTCCTTTTTCTTTCACTAACCGTATCCATTAAAAATATGATTGTATCGCGCGAAATAATGATTGTGCTATCTGGCAATTCAAGCGTTTTATTTGCTTTTGTAAGACTGTCTTTTCGAACGTTCTCCCGTGCATTGGCAGAAGAATAAAAGCCAAGAATTACAACTATTAAAAAACAATATGTTAGTGAACCTCGAATAAGATTAAGTTTTTTAATTATTACAGATTACTATCAAAGATAAATAAATTGACTGTCTCTGGAATGATGTATCAAGAATTATACCTTTATGATACCGATTCTGTATGACTTTTATTGGGTGAGTGAATAAATAGTACTTAAAATGTAAGATATGAACAGTGAACCTTAAAATGACTTAATAAGTTTATATCTAACATACTAATTTTTTGAAATTGCTGATAGCTTGGTAAAAATGGCGTTCATTTTTTCTTCGGGCCATTTCCATTTTCCATCTTTTCTTAACTCGGCAGATAGAATTTTACCTTTAAATATTTCTAAAGTTTGTGTAGCACTTCCAAAACCAAACCGTTTCATGCTTAACTTAGAATTTAATTTGGAATAAGAAATTGTTTCTTTGCCTTTTAGGAAAATGAAGAAATAGTATTTGATACACAATTCATTTTTTTCATCGTTAAACTCTATTGAAGTAATAATTCTGTTGCGTTTAAGCAATAAAAGAAGAGAATACATGAGAATTACAGCAGTGAAGTAAACTACCTTAAATCCAACAAAGAAAAGCAGTATTATAATTAGTAAAATCAATAAGGAGAGTTCCTTTCTGGTGCGATCCCAAAGAGTGTATGATTCTTTAGGTAATTCAAATTTTTCCATGCTTATTTTTTTGCATAGTTAATAAAATAGCAGGCATTATTCAATATTTATTTTGCAAATTTAGAAAGTGTTTTTTATACCTCATTGTATCTAAAACAATCAGTTGTGTGATCGTTAACCATGCCTGTTGCTTGCATAAAAGCATAACAAATGGTTGGTCCAACAAAGTTGAAACCTCTCTTTTTTAAAGCTTTGCTCATAGTTGTTGCCTCCTCTGTAAGAACAGGAACTTCCGATAAATCTTTCCATGAATTTTTAATGGTTTTACCACCTGTAAAACTCCAAATGTATTTGTCGAAACTGCCAAATTCGTTCTGAATTTCTAAAAAAGCTTTTGCATTTTTTATGGCAGAATTAATTTTAAGCTTGTTTCTGATTATACCTTCATTCTGAAGTAATTTTTCAATCTTTCGATCGTCGTATTTGGCTACAATATTTGGATCAAAATTATCGAAAGCTTTTCTGTAATTTTCACGTTTTCGTAGTACGGTAATCCAACTTAAACCAGCTTGAGCTCCTTCCAAAATCAAAAACTCAAATAATAGTTGATTGTCATGAAGAGGAACTCCCCATTCATGGTCGTGATAATCGCAGTATAGTGGATCATTGCCCGCCCACTTGCATCTTACTTTACTCATTGAAGTTCACTTTAGGATTCAGCTAAAGATAGAAATAGAATTTGAGTATTAAATCACAATACTTCGTTAATATTTTTTAACTGTCAGATACTGTGCTTTATAGCGATTTAGATAATTAAGGTGTGGTTTTGTAATAAGTTGTTGTTGAGTATTTTGTGAATAAAGCTAATGGCTAATCACTAAAAACTAACGAACTATTAAAGTCAGACAAAAGGAAAAATTGACAAGTTTTCGGGAATTTTAACCTACTAAATAACTGTAAAGTATCAGCATATTTGTATAGAGAGTTAACGAATTTGTAATATTTAAAGTTAGAATGATGAAAGCAATAGAAAACGCAAAAGAACTTGAGAATTTACTGAAACAGGACAATGCCATTTTACTTGATTTTTATGCAGAAACATGTCCTCCATGCCAGGCATTGATGCCAGTTGTAGAAAAATTAGCTGGTGAATATGAAGGGAAGGTTGAATTTCAAAAAGTAGATGTGCATAAATTTCCTGAATTGAGAACACAGTATAAAATTGGCAGTATTCCTACTTTATTATTTGTAAAGAAATCGGAAGTCGTAGAAAAAACGGTTGGAGTATTAGCAGAGTCTGTGTTGGTAGAAAAATTAGACAATTTAATTAAAGCTTAATGGTTTGCATAGATAAAGCGCTGTTAACATTCTTTAAGAATGTTAACAGCGCTTTTTTAAAGGTTTAATTTTTACTTTCTACAACTTCAACCAAATTGATATCGAAAATAAGAGTTTCGTTCGGGCCAATTTTTTGTCCGCTACCTCTTTCACCATAGGCCAAATCAGCCGGAATGTAAAGTTTCCATTCCGACCCTTCGCGCATTAACTGAAGAGCTTCAGTCCAACCCTTAATTACACGATTTACACCAAAGGAAGTAGTATCGCCGCGTTCTTTTGAACTATCGAACACAGTACCATCCAGCAAAGTACCGTGGTAAACACATTTTACGCGGTCTTTTGCATCAGGAATTTTACCAGTTCCTTCTTTCATAATTTCGTATTGCAATCCGCTTTCAGTTTCGATAACCTCTTTGCGAGCTTTATTTTCTTCTAAAAACTTTTTCCCTTTTGCCAGGTTGGTTTTGCCTTCTTCTTTTCTTAAAGAATCTTTCACAGTTTTTTTCTGGTTAAAAATCTTTCTTAAGTAGATATCGGCACTCGTTTCAGAAAAATACGATTTGCCATAGGCCAACTCGTTTAAAAAGCCTTTGTAAAAAGCTTCTTCGTTTAAACTGTCAAACTGATTGTTTCTAAAATCGGTATATCTTTCCGATAATGTTGTTTTGGCAATTGCTTTTGCAAAATGAACATAGGCAATAGAATCCATTTTAAAAGGAACTTGGTTAAAATTCTTCTTAAAATTATTAGCCTCAATATAGCCCAACGCATAGCTTACACTATCTACATTGTTCTTAAATTTTAATTTACCCGATCGAGGTACTTTATTGCATGCACTAAAAATTGCAATAACAGCTAAAAAAGCAAGAATAAGACTACTTCTTTTCATGTGTTTAAATTTTATTTAGGGATTAAAACTTGAATTCTTATTGCTTGTAATCTCATAAGTGAATCAAGCTAAAGACACACTTTTATTACAGGCGTAGCGAATTTACAATTTTGAACTAAAATTTGAAAATTCATTTGTACTGCTCTTGTTATTCATTGTAAAATTTGCTGTTAGTTAAGATTCTTCATATCATAGCAATCAATTAGTCCTTTATGGAAGATAAAACCTGATAGAGAAAATGAACCCAAAAATGATATGCTTGAGTAAAAAATAAAAAGCAATTAAAAATCAGAGATTAATTCCTACTTTTAGTCAAGATTGTTTAAAAGCGTATAACTAGCTAACTTTAAGAGTAAAAACAAATAATTTTTAAATATTTAGAATGAGTGAATACCAATTTTATGAGTTTAAAGCAATAGATAAACCTCTTACGCCAAAAGAAAAAGAAGTTGTTTCCAGTTGGTCGAGTAGAACAACAGCGAAGAATAGTGGAGCCATTTTCATTTATCATTATTCTGATTTCCCTAAGGATGAATTAGAAGTTGTTAAGCAATATTTTGATGCAATGTTTTACATCGCGAATTGGGGTTCCAAAAGGTTGATATTCAAAATACCCAAAGAATTTATCGATAAAAAGAAAGTAAGGCAGTATTGTGTAGAAGGGCTTAAAATTATTGATTATAAAGATAGTGTTCTGATTGACTTTTGGATAGAAGATGATGGAGAAGGAAATGATTGGATAGAAGGAGAAGGTATATTAGCATCATTAATTACATTAAGACAAGACATAATATCTGGTGATTACCGCAGCTTATATCTTATTTGGTTGAAAGTTAGTACTGAAGATGTAGTCAATGACTATGGCAATGTTAATTCTGAGAGCGAAGAATCCGTTATTCCTGAAGGATTAAATGAGCTAAGTGGTTCTCTTTTGGATTTCGTCGAGATTTTTGACATCGATAAAGACACAATATCAGCAGCGGCAGAAGTAAGCGAACCATTAAAAACTATGGAAGAAATTGATTATTCAATCGAATTAGCAAAATTAACTGATAAGGAAAAAAATGATTGGCTGATGAGATTGATAGGCAATGAGCCTTTATTATCGGAAAAGATAAAACGACATTTTAGTGGTGCAAAGGCGCAAAGTAAACACACATCAAAAAGAACGATTGCTAATATTGTTAAAAATTCATTATCATTAAAAGAAGAGCGAAAAGCCAGAAATAAAAAGCAACGAGAAGAACAATTCCTTGTTAAATTGAAGAAGATTGAAGGCAAAAAAGATGTACTTTGGGGACAGGTATACTCTTTAATAAAGCAAAAGCAAGCAAAAGCTTACGATGAAGCGATTCAAATTTTACTTTCTTTAAAAGAACTGGCTGTCTTTAAACAAGATTTCGTCTCGTTTGCAGAGAAAGTTGAATTTATTAAACAACAAAACCGTAATTTAACAGGACTAAAACGGAGAATAGATTCAGCAAAACTATTGAATAATTAATAGAAAACTTTGTTAGCGTGACGTGGGTTTGCAATTTGTCTTCTGCAAAGCAGAAAAAAATAATAACCTGATTTCGATTAAAAATATTGTCACAGTTTGCACTGATTTTGAGTAGAAAAATTCTCAAATTTCTGAAGGAATATCGTGATATTTCGAGGGAATTTGAGGAAATTTATGCCAAAAGCAGGCAAATTCTTTGAAAAAATCATCTTCATCCAATCTTCACATTAAAAACACTTCAAAATATCCCGATATTCTTTCAGATTTTTTAAAGCAAATCTTAAATAAATCTGATTTTCTGTGATAGATATTTTTAATCGAAATCAGGTTAAATAAGAGAAGGATTGAGAGTTCATGAATGCCCTCTGCAATTATAGATGAATATAAAGAATGATATCAGGTTTGACAATAACGAAAAGCAATTCGTAGTATGACAAAAGACACAATACCTGTAATTACAGAACAAATTTTCACCAAAAGTAAAGAACAAGTTTGGAAAGCCATAACCGACCCTGATGAAATGTGTCAATGGTTCTTCGAAGATATGCCTGATTATAAAGCTGAGGTTGGTTTTGAAACCAAATTTAATGTTGATGCTGGTGGGCGTGAGTTTATGCATTTATGGAAAATTACAGAAGTAGTTCCATTTGAGAAATTGGTTTGTAAATGGGAATATGAAGGATATGATGGAATCGCTTACGTAAGTTATGAATTTTTTGATGAGAAAGGAGGTTGCAAAATTAGAGTAACAGTCACTGGAATTGAAACTTTCTCTGATGATGTTCCGGAATTTAGAAGAGAAAGCTGCGAAGAAGGTTGGAATTATTTTATCAAGAGGTTACAGGAGTATTTGGATAAATAAAAAAATCCAGGTTCCCACCCGGATTCTAAATCTAACCAATAAATGTAAACTAATCACTAATCGATGAAAAAAACTTTTAAGTCTTTTCTGCAATACAAAGTATATAACACCAGCAAGTTAAGTGCATTATAGATATTAAATTATAACCACTGTGACCTACGGAGAAGGCTTTGCCGTACGCATAAATTTGCCTCGTTATACTTCATTTTTATTCACAAAATCATTTTAAAACAAGGCATTTATGAACTCACTTTGTTCGGTTCATCAATAAAAAACGCTAAAAACAAATTTAAACTGTTTTTCAATAATGAACAGCCTGTCCCGATTTATCCTAAAATCCGCAAGGATTTTTCTTTGTATCCTTTGTAATAAAAGATTAAGACAATTGTATTTCGCCCAAATGGGTAAAATGATATTTCTGTTTTGCGTTTGCGTGATATTTAAGCAATATACCTGCGGATGTAAGGTTATTTCGGGAAAGTAAAATTATGATGGTGAAGTTGGCCAAGTTCCAGTTGAAATCCTTAAATGCTTTTACTGCATTCGCAGAACACGAACTTAACAGAGGATACAACTTGTATCGGACACCCAGGAATTTGAATTGACATTCATGAATAAAACATCTTAATATCTTAATACAGAAAGTCTTCGCTAAATTAGTAGAAGGCTTTTTTTATGAGATTTATCATGTTATTTGCTTCTTTAAATAAAGTCTAAATTCAAATTGAATATGTTGTGCGACACTTTATGTTGAGCGCGTTGAAAATTTTTTACGAGTTGAAAAATTCCAGAGACCTTTTATTTACTGTTGTTTGAGAGTTATGGATTTGTTAAGTTAAGCCTGATTTTTATTTTTATTGGTAATATATTGACTGTTAGAGATTTTTAAATTAATAGAGAAAATTTTCTTTAATTTTTTTATATTCATAGTATAACTCTATTAATAGTAACCCTTAAACCTACAGTGTATGGATTTTCAAGAAAAATTAGTGCATGATTTAGTTGCCAAACATGGTACCGATCGCGAAAATTTGCTTCCAATTCTTCAGGGAGTAATTGATCAGGAAAGATACCTATCGGAAGAGGCAATTTTAAAGATCGCTAAAGAAATGAGCATACCTGCTGCAGATGTATACGGAACGGCAACATTCTATTCGTTTCTTGATACAGATTTACGTGGCAAGTATGTAATTCGAGTATGTAAAACAATTACTTGTGCAATGAAAGGCAAAAACCAAATTATACAGGCAATTGAGAACTTTCTAAAAATTAAAGTCGGTGAAACAACAGTTGACAAACAATTTACAATTCTTCAAACCAACTGTTTGGGGTGGTGTCATAAAGCACCAGCAATGTTGGTTAACGACGATGTTTATACGGAATTAACACCTGAATCGGTGGTGGATATTCTGAGAGAATATCGTGAAGAAAACTAACATTTAGATAAAGCAAAACTAACAATCTAAAATACCCTTAGGTATGACAACAACTAAAAAACATCTTCATAGAATCGATCTGATTTTTAAAAACGAACAGGATTGTAAAGAGATTCTAAGAAATGCATTGGCAAGGTCCAATCAGGAAGTAATAAATGAGATGGTTAATTCCGGTCTCAAGGGTAGAGGAGGAGCAGGATTTCCAACAGGATTAAAATGGAAATTGACTGCCGAGCAAAAAGTAGAAGAAAAATTTGTGATTTGTAATGCCGACGAAGGCGAACCGGGAACTTTTAAGGATAGGGAAATTCTAACCAGGGTTCCTCATAAAGTTCTATCCGGAATGGCTGTTTGTGCTAAAATTATTGGTGCAAAAAAAGGCTATATTTATTTAAGAGGAGAATACAGGTTTTTGGTTCCTAATTTGAAAAAGGAATTGAGAAAGTTTCATGATATATTAGATGAACTAGGTTTAGATTTCCGTGTTGAGATTTTCATGGGAAGTGGAGCATATATCTGTGGTGAGGAAAGTGCTTTGTTCGAATCAATGGAAGGCAAGCGTGGTGAACCTAGAAATAAACCTCCATTCCCAACAGAAATGGGTTATATGAACAAGCCTACGGTAATCAACAATGTTGAAACCTTAGCACATTCCTATACAATTTTAAAGTATGGAGCGAAAAAATTCCGTGAATTGGGTGTTAAGGATTCTCGTGGATCGAAAGTATTTTCAGTTTCAGGAGATACTCCTATTCCAGGTATTTATGAACTTGAGCTAGGAATGACCGTTCAAGATTTTGTTGATGATTTTGGTGATGGTGACACCAAAGCTGTTCAAGTTGGTGGAGCATCTGGTTTCCTTGTGCCTCGTAAACGCTTTGGCAAAAGTGCTATCGGATATCAAGGTAAATTAACCGGAATATCATTGCCAACCGGAGGATCGATGATGATTTTTAACAGTTCTCGTTCAATGTATAACGTATTGAACAATTATTTGGATTTCTTCGAGGAGGAATCATGCGGACAATGCACACCATGTAGGGTTGGTTGTCAGCAGTTATTGAAAGGAATTAAAGCCGTGAAGCGCGGCGAGAAACCAGCCTCTTATTTAGATCATTTGCTTAAACTTACTGATACGATGAAGTTGACTGCTAAATGTGGTTTGGGCCAGTCTGTGGCAAATTCATTTTCTTCTATTGTAGAAAATTTCCGTGAGGAAATGATCTATTAATAAAGAGCTAATCCAATTTTATTTTAAACCATTAAAAAGAAGTTTAATATGTCAAACATGGTAAATTTAACAATCAATGGAATAGCTGTAAGTGTAGAAGAGGGAAAAACCATTCTCGAAGCAGCTGAAAAACTCCATATTAAAATACCAACATTATGCTATCACAAAGACCTCTGCGTTGCAGGAAATTGTCGTGTTTGTGTAGTAGAACAGGTTGGAAATAATAAACTTGTAGCATCATGTGCCGTGCCTGTTTCTGAAGGTATGGAGATCAATACAAATACGCTAAAGGTTCGTAATTGCCGTAAGCACATTATTGAATTATTACTTACCGAGCACAACGAAGAGTGTACGAAGTGTTATCGCAATGGCCATTGCGAACTACAAGAGCTATCAGCAGAATATCAAATTACAAATCAGGATTTTATTGATTTGGTTCCTGATAAAAACTATACGGTTGACAGAATTTCGCCAGCATTGGAAAAAGATGATTCCAAGTGTATTCGTTGCCAGCGATGTGTTCGCACATGTGCCGAAATACAAAGTGTAGGTGCTATTGCAGTGGCTCACAAGGGTTCAGAAATGAAAATTTCTACGGTATTTGACAGGGCATTGGATGAAGTAGTTTGTACCAACTGTGGTCAGTGTATCGTTCATTGTCCAACCGGAGCTTTAACCGAAAAATCATATGTTGAAAAAGTTTGGGATGCTATTGCCGATCCTGAAACCCATGTAGTTGTTCAAACTGCACCAGCAGTAAGAATTGGTCTGGGTGAAGAATTGGGCTTTGGAGCTGGATCTCGCGTAACTGGTAAAATGGTTTCTGCTCTTCGCCGATTAGGATTTGATTCAGTATTGGATACAGATTTTACTGCAGATCTTACCATTATGGAAGAAGGCACAGAGTTATTGACCAGATTAAAGCGTGCATTGGTAGAGGATGATCCTGATGTAGCATTGCCTATGGCAACTTCTTGTTCGCCAGGTTGGGTAAAATACATCGAACATAAATATCCTGAGTATTTGCCAAACCTTTCTACCTGTAAATCGCCACAGCAAATGTTTGGTGCTTTAGCAAAAACATATTACGCTAAAAACATTGGTATTGAGCCACAAAATATTGTTTCAGTTTCAATAATGCCTTGTACAGCTAAGAAGTATGAAGCAAATCGTCCTGAAATGAAGGATAGTGGTTATAAGGATGTTGATTACGTTTTAACCACTCGTGAACTGGCAGTAATGATTCGTCAGGCAGGTATCGAATTCGAAAAGTTAAACGATGAATCCTATGATTCAATTATGGGAACAGGTTCGGGTGCCGGTATCATTTTTGGAGCTACCGGTGGTGTAATGGAGGCTGCTCTTCGTACAGCTTACGAAATTGTTACCGGACGAGAAGTACCATTCGAAAACCTTGATATTCTTCCTGTTCGTGGTCTTGATGGCGTTAAAGAAGCAAGCATTAAGATTGAGGATACAGTAAATGACTGGAAATTTCTTGAAGGAGTGGAATTAAAGTGCGCAATTACCAATGGTTTGGAAAATGCACATCGATTAATGGACGACATCAAGAATGGTGAAAGATTCTATCATTTTATAGAAATTATGGCTTGTCCTGGCGGCTGTCTTGGAGGAGGTGGTCAACCTTATCCTGTAGACGATGAGGTGCGTATGAAACGTATGGAAGCGATTTATGCAGAAGATTCTTCTCTTCCGATTAGAAAATCACACGAAAACCCTGAAATTGTTCAGATTTATAAAGATTTCTTAGAAGAACCTCTAAGTCATAAGTCTCACAAATTACTTCACACAAGTTACGTGAAGCGTGAGCAGTATTAGTGATTGGTAATTTTGTATAAAAGAAAGATCCGGCTGAAGCCGGATCTTTTGTATGTTTTTATTTGAAGTAGAATAAAATGGATCAGTTTCAAAAGTTGGGTTTTGAGTCTTCAAATTAATATCTTTAGCCGGACACACGACAATTCAGATTCACTATGCCACATTCTCTACTCTCTCTTTTTTTTCCGGAAGGTCTTTTGGATTATTTTGATATTA